>DATJUD010000118.1:0-20580 GCA_035502695.1 Acidobacteriaceae bacterium | reverse complement strand
ATACTCCCGGCTGATCTGCAGCCCCGCGATCGAGATATTCGTCCGATCCAGGAACGCCACTCCACTCAATACAAACAACCAGATCGACAAAAAATATCGTACCCGCATCCGCCCCTCAACCATCGCTTTTCTTGGCTCCTGCAGCACGATACAACCGAACGGAAATATGGCCGCCCATGTGTGGAGATTCTAACCTGCTGAGCGACGGCTTCAAAACGGATTTGGCTTTTGTTCATGCTTGTGCGAAGACGCAATGCTGGATCATTCGCTACGATAGCCGCAACCAGTTTTGATGGAGCGCTTCGCTGCGTCTCGTATAATCCGCTCGGGAGGAATCCGTGACATTTATCTGTCGGGTTCGGTTTGTTGCTCTGCTTGCCATTTTGAGCATCACCATCATTGCGAATGCATCGACTTCACAGGCACAAACATCGGAAGATGCTTCGTGCTCGAACATACCGTATCTCGATCATCCGCATGTAGTGCTGAGGAGCGGCAATCTTCACCTCGTCATCTTCCTCCCTGACGCGAAAACGGGCTATTACCGGGCGCAACGTTTTGACTGGTCAGGCGTGATCGGCTGCGCTTCTTATAAGGGACATACGTATTGGGGCCAATGGTTCCGTCATTATGATCCGGAGGTTAATGATTCGATTACCGGTCCGGTGGAAGAGTTTCGTCCGGATGACGGAGCACAAGGCTACGATTCCGCGCGGCCAGGCGGAACCTTTGTAAAGATCGGTGTCGGCGTGCTGCGCAAGACATCGAATGCTCCCTACCGTTTTGGCGACAGTTTCCCGATCGTCGACACCGGGCACTGGAGCGTTCACTTCGGCAAACGCTCCATCACGTTTCAGCAACGACTGACTTCGCCGAACGGGATCAACTATCTCTATACGAAGAAGCTTATTTTGAGCCACGATGGTTCCATGCTTACGCTCCATCACACCCTCAAGAATCTCGGCGGCAGTCCGCTGGTGACGAACGTATACGATCATGACTTTTTCATGTTGGATGGACAGCCAACCGGCCCGGGATTTGTGCTGCATCTCGCCTTCGCTCCTGCGCCGCAGACGCCGCTCGAACCGGGCGCAACCGTGAAAGGCAACGACATTGTTTATCTGAAGGAGCTGCAACCGGGAGACACTGTGGCTTCTTACATTACGGGCTACGGAAACACAGCGTCGGATTATGATATACGCTTGGAAAATAAAAACACCCATACAGGTATCGAGCAGACGGGGACAGTTCCGATATTTCGTTTTTATTTGTGGTCGATTCACACAACAGTGTGCCCGGAAGCTTACGTTCATCTCGATATTCCGGCGGGCAAAACGGGGAAATGGGATATTCATTATCATTTTTTGACGAACCTTCCGTAATCGGAATGAAGTCGATGGATGACTGCGCAGGGTTTCAGATTATCGACCGGATTGCACCCGGCCATTTGACCTAGTTCCGGCTGGGTGGCACGGCCCATGACATATGCGTTTTCAGGCGTAAGGATTAAGATCGCTTCACGCGCGTATTGCAGGAGAATCGCTAACCGTAGTAAAGGAGACAGTTCGATGGAGATGAATACCCGACGTGGCTTTCTAGGCGGGGTTGCCGCAGCGGCAGCCGCCGTAGCTGGAGTGCCAAAGATTTTCGCTGAGCCAGCTCCGGCGGCGGGAAAACGACCTGGCCCCAATCCTCACATTCATGGCGATGTCTATTATTTTTACGGTACCGGCTCCAATGATGGTTTTCCCGATCACATCACGGTCACCGATCCGTTTGAAAAACATGTCACCCGGACAATGGATGCGCTGAAGAAGGACCTGGAGAGCAATGGGTGCAGCATGGACAGCATCCTGCAGCTGGAGGTCTTCCTTTGCCTGCCGTTGGCCGACGGGGTCACCATGCCGACAGGCAAGGCTCGATTTGACGCGCATCAGGCACAGTATGAAGCGTTGAATAAGATCTACCACACCTACTTCAGCAAAGGTAAATCGCCCGCACGCGCTTGCATGGCTCTGGAATGGATTCCCGGCAACTCATTGATCGAGATGGTCGGCTGCGCCAGAGTTATCAATCCGGCGGCCTGATCGTTTCGCGACTGGTCAGATATCCCGGCATACATCGCCTCGCGAGGTTGTAGCGGTGTGTTCGCCGGGGTATGTCAATATGGCTTATTCAAGATGCACCAGCCCGCGCTGCAGTGCGTAGATGGTGGCCTGCGTGCGATCGCGAGCGCCCATCTTGTCGAGTACGGATGAAACATGAATCCGCACCGTTTTTTCCGCTATGCACAACTGATCCGCAATCTCCCGATTTGATTTTCCCTGGGTGATGCAGGTCAGCACTTCTGTTTCGCGCGGCGTCAGCTCTACCGATGGAATGCGCTCGGCAAGACGATCAAGAGCAACGCGCGGCAGATAGCGCAGGCCGCGGTTGACCTGCTGGATGGCGTCAACCAACTGCTGGCCGCTGGCGTCTTTGGTGAGATACGCCATTGCCCCGAAGCGCAACGCACGATAGATGTCTTCGCTGCCCTGATAGTTGGAAAGGACGACGATCCGCGTTTTTGGAAACTCAAGGCGAAGTTGCTCAATCACTTCAAATCCACTCATACGCGGAAGCCGCAGGTCGAGCACGACAACATCGGGCTGCAATGAGCGGTACAACGCAACCCCCTCTTCGCCGTCGCACGCCTCGCCGACGATACGAAGCTGGGGATGAACGGAAAGTAAGGAGTGGAGCGCCATGCGCGCCAGGAAGTGATCTTCTACGAGGAGGACACGAATTTCTTTCATGCACAAATCCACAAGGCTGATACCGTAAGGCTGCTTCGCCGACGCGCAGGAGGGCGCAGCCGTCCGCTCATATTTCAGAATTCAGTGACGGATCGAGCCTGCACCACTTCAACCTTTACTGTTCAAAAAAAGGAAGCCGCAGCATGCGCGGCGGCTTCTAGAGGCCCAGCATCAAGAAGAGAGCTGGATCAAAATATGACCTTTCCGGCGAGCTGTAGTATGCGCGGGGTGTAGAAGAAGCTCATGTTGGTTACGGTGCCGAAGTTGCTGCTAGCCACCGGATTGGCTGGATCGAATCCCTGCTCGATCTCTGAATTGGGATTGCCGGCGCTGGGATGGTTGAAGAGGTTCTGTGTCTCTGCACGGAACTGGAACCTGACGTTGCGCCAAAGTCCGAAGTCTTTGAAGAGCGAGAGGTTGACGTTGCTGTATCCAGGGCCGCTGAGCGTATTCCGTCGCGTATTGCCATAGGTGCCGACTGCGGGAATGGAGTATGCCGTAGCGTCAATGCAGGAAGTACCGCCGTTGGTGTAGCCGTTGTTCTTGATGTAATTACTCAGGCCACAGTGAGCGCTGGGTGCGTGTACCCAGTTCGGTCGTTGCGTGTTTCCTCTTGGCAATCCAACGTTAGCCTGGTCAAAGCCCAGGTTCACATTGAATGGCTCGCCGGACTGAATGGTAACGATACCGTTTACCTGCCATCCGCCCAGCCCCTCACGAACCCAGGCATTGGCATGCGGAACAGTGGGCAAATCGTAAGTCACAGTTCCAACAAAACGGTTCCTGATATCCCAATTGGAATTGCCGTAATCGAGGCCAATATTGTACTGATCCATAGTTGTGCCGGTGCCGTTGGAGTTATCCGAGATATCCAGGTCGTGGCTCCAGGTATAGCTCAGCATGGCTGACAGACCGTGACTGGCTCGCTGGCGCAGAATGGCGGTGAACCCGTTGTAGTGGGAATACTCGTCGTTCTGAATCATTCTGATCGATCCAAACAGCTGATTCGGCCTGCGGCCGTTAATGTCCTTGTCGGTTGAGGGCTGCGGCTGATTGTCATAGAAATCGCGATCCAGATGAATCGCATGCGAGCCAAGGTATTGCAGCTCCATGCCGGCGCCTCGCCACAAATCCTGGCCTAGCGACAGATTCCATTGATAGAGCGTCTGTGTCGGCAGGTAGGGTGAAATAGTAAACGCGCTTACATAGGTTCCCGGAATTCCCGCAACTGGCGATCCTGCTCCAGCTCCTGGAGTGGGGTTCGACAGCGTGAGCAAATTGCCAGGCGTTGAGAAGTAATCGACTGAAGCAGAGAGCGGATAGTTCGAGGTTGTCAGCGTATAGGTGTTGAGTTGGTTCGCGTTGTAATACACTCCGAAGCCGCCGCGAAGGACCGTCGTCTCACGGGCTCTATAGGCAAAACCAAAGCGAGGAGCCCAGTCCGCATGGTTGGGATTATTGAATTTGAATCCGGGCGTAGGCTTGAAGTCCGCTGCAGTGGTTGCACTCGAAAACGGAATCAGCGCCGTCTGCTGCGGGTTCAGAATGCGGGCGTATCCATTCAAGCTGTAAGGCACCGTTGGCAATTCATAGCGCAGGCCATAGTTCAGGGTGAGCTTGGGGAATGGATCCCAGTTGTCAAGCACAAAGAAACCGTCGCGCCATTCAGCGATGGATCCTTTCACTGGCAGCACCGGAGTCTGCGAAGCCTGGGCGAGACCGAGAACGAAGTCCGCAGCCCCATAACCCGTGCTTGTATAACCGGCTCCAGTCGAAGCCGTGCCGATAAAGTTGAAATATCCGCGGGGATCGTTTGTCGCTTCGCGCCCGATGGTGAGCTTGCGAAGTTCGACACCTGCCATAATATTGTGTTTGCCGTGCGCCCAGCTTACCTGGTCATAGCCATCAATCGCGCGGTCATCCTGATACCAGTTGGAAGCGTCGTTGCCCGCTTCATGATAAGTATCGAAGTCGAAGGATGGAATTCCGGGGTTGTTGTAAATCGTGTCGGAGTTAAAACCGGGAATCCCGAGCTTGGTTCCGGCATCCGTGATGCCATTCTCCGCGAAGTAGTTCAGGTTGTTGGAGGTCACAGTGTTCAAGCCAATACGAAAATCATTGATCAGATTCGCCGTAATGATGTGGGTATAGCCAAATTCCGAATTTCTGCTGTTGGTCGGTCCGTAAGAAGCGTCTGTAGGAAATGGATCTCCAGCCACAATGTTCAGATCCTGCCAGTGATACCGGAAAAAAAGGCGGACATGGTCGCCAATATTTTCATCCACTCGATCCAGAGTCTGCTTAATGTACAGGTTGTTCGGGTAGTTTACGTTCAGGTTATTCGTGCTTCCCGGTAGATTCGGCGGTGCAATATATTGTTCGATGCTCTTTGCGATCTGCGCCGCGGGTGTGGTGAGCTCGGAGGCTGGAATCTGGTTGCCTGGGTATGGCTGACCGGTGAATGGATCGTACAGTTGTTGCACGCCATTCAGGAATCCGAAGTTTCCTGCCTCCATTGCCGGAGTGAGCGTTGAAACGGGACCCTGATTGGACTGCTGAACCTGATTGATCTTCTCGTACGAAGCGAAGAAGAATGTCTTGTCGCGTCCGTCATAGATTTTCGGAATAAAGACAGGTCCACCCAGATCGAAACCGTATTGGTTGTAATGCTGGATCGGCTTAGGAGTTCCCGGAAGATTCAGGAATGGAGCGGCATTCAGGGCTGTGTTCTGAATATAGTCATACACGGCGCCATGAGGGGTATTTGTGCCGGATTTACTAACTAGGTTGATGTGAACGCCGAGGTAATTTCCATATTGCGCGGAGTAGTTACCGCTTTGCATCTGCACTTCAGAGATCATGTCCGAGCTAGGTCGCGCCGGCGCCGTGCTGATCAAGCTGTTCATGATCGTCACGCCATCAAGGCTAAGACTGTTCTGAATCTCACGTTGGCCGGCGCCGATGAAGTCTTCGCCAGGAGGAACGCCGGAGTAGCTACTGGTGGGACCGATGATGACGTTGGAAGCCGTAGCAGCAACTTCCAGTGCGTTATGGCCCATCAGCGGCAGGTCACTAACGGCCTTAGTGTTGAACGTTTCACCCAAGGTTGAATCGTCCGTCGCGATCGGCGGCGAAGCCGCAGAAACGGTAACAGACGTTGCTGTCGACCCGACCTGGAGACTGAAATCGGTGCGCTGCGCCTGGTCGATGGTAACAATACGTCCAGTCTTTGTGATGCTGTTGAAGCCAGACTGGGTCACAGTGATGTCATAGATCCCTGGAGTAATAAACGTAATGGAGTAAAAGCCCGCCGAGTTAGTAGTTCCGGGATATGCAACCTTGGTCCCTTCATTGGTGGCCGTCACTTTCGCTCCAGCTACGGGCGCGCCCGATTGGTCGACAACGTTGCCGACGAGGGCGGTATTGTTGGCGATCTGTGCATGCAACATGCCACCTGTGAGCAAAATCCCTGCTACCACTGACCAAATACGAAATAAGGAAACATGTTTCATGTCGTTCTATCCCTTCTGTTTGTGACCGGTCGAGGCCGGGGGGATTACCGATGAACCGATACACCACAACGCCCGCTTCCGCAGCAATTACGAGGAAGCGTTACACGGAGACTGTGGCGGTGCTGGCTTTTGCTACTGCTAACTTGAAAGCATTGGATAACGGCCATCGTTCGCTGTCATTAGGCTGCCGTACAGCTTTTGAGCAGGGCAATTGCCCTACCCCTTACAAACTCCAATGAGTATTGCGGTGCAAAGATTGAAATGTGATTTCTATATTTCTTGGGATGCTCTCGGAAGCAGTTCTACTTTCCGATGCAGAAGGTGGAGAAAATCAGGTTCAGAATGTCGTCGGCGGTTGTAGCGCCGGTCAATGCATCCAGGTTGCGCAGGGCGGAATGAAGATCGATTAGCAGCATTTCGTGAGGAATGGTCGCGACGATCGCTTGTTCCGCACTCCGCAGGGCTTGCAGTGTTTCAGTTACCCCCTGCTGCTGGCGAAGATTGGTCATTAGACCAGTCTCGACTTCTTTGCCTTCACCGCGGATGAGAGTAAGGATCGCATCACGCAGTTCGGAGATTCCTTCGCCCGTCAGCGCTGAGGTCTCAATTGCGCTGCCCAATCCCTCCGCTTGATGAATCATTTCGCGTACAGGTTTCCCGCTGGCGAGGTCGATCTTGTTCAGCACGACAAGGGCTCGACGCGCGCGCATCTGTTCCAGCAGCGAGATTTCTTCCGGCGTCAGCGCTTCTGCCGAGGCATCCAGAACCAGCAGCACCACGTCTGCATCGGCCAAAGCCTCGCGCGATTTTTGAATGCCGATGCTTTCCGCTTCGTCTTGCGCAGTCCTCAAGCCCGCGGTATCGATCAAGTCGAGAGGAATTCCGCCGAGAGATACACGCTCCGTCACCAAGTCTCGCGTGGTTCCGGGCGTGGCCGTCACGATGGCACGCTCACGCTGTACAAGTCGATTGAAGAGTGAGGATTTTCCCGCGTTTGGACGCCCCACAATCGACAGTGAAATTCCATCGCGCACGACCCGGCCATAGGCGAACGATGCCGCCAGCGCCTGCAACGGCTCCATGATTGCCGTCACCCGACTTGCAATCGCATCCGCCGGCATCACCTCAACATCATCTTCTGCAAAGTCGATGCCTGCTTCCAGTTCCGCAATCAGATGCACCAGCGACTGCTTGATCGGATGGATGCGGCGCGACAGCGCGCCTTCCATCTGCTCGGAAGCAACCTTCGCCTGGTACAGAGTTTGTGCCTCGATCAGATCACGCACGGCTTCGGCCTGGGTCAGGTCGATGCGGCCCGAAAGAAAAGCACGCTCGGTGAATTCTCCGGGGCGCGCCAGTCGAGCGCCTCGCGCGATGGCAGCACGCACCAGCAACTCCATCACCACCGGCGAACCATGCGCGGCAATTTCAACGACATCTTCTCTGGTGTAGGAGTTGGGTGCCTGAAAGTACGTTACAACAGCTTCGTCGATGCGCGTCGCATGTTTCGCGTCGTCACTCTCTGGATCGAGAATCTCGGCAACTTGCGCCTGGGTTGGCACCAGAGGCTTCGCCAGCCGCAGCAGACTCGATGCAATCGGAACCGCATCTGCGCCGGAGAGACGCACGATGCCGATACCGCCCCGGCCCGGCGGAGTTGAAATGGCCACGATGGTATCGTACTGAATTTCCGCGTGCTGATGTGGCGATAGAGTTGCAGCTCGAACTGACTCGGTCACGGGTAGATTCTACTTGGAGGAGACTTCATCACCGAAGGTTCGCAAGCAAACCTGTCCCCGCTCAGCTTCGTCCAAAGGTGCGTGCCCGACCCGTTCCCGTGGAAGACGGAGTTCTGGGCTGCCAGTTTTTTGGATAGACCACGACCGACCGTCGCATGCCTTCTCCGCTGCTTTCACTGCGCAGGTCTTCATAATTTTTCAAAGCGAGGTGCAGCATCCGCCGCTCGCGGGAATTCATCGGCGCGAAATGATACGGTTCGCTGGTTCGCCGCACCTGCTCTGCGGCAGTATCAGCGGCAAGTTTCAACTCTTGCGCACGCAAAGCCTTGTAGCCTCGCGCGTCGAAGCTGACCAGGTCGTGCTCGGAAGGCTCAAGCCGCAGCGACTTCGCAGCAATGTGCTCTAATGAACGCAACAATTCCGCATTATGTTCCAGCACCAGGTCCACATCCGGGCCCGCGATTTCTACGTAGATTTCGCGTGACTCGAACTTGTGTGGATCGGCTGCGCCTGCGCCTGCGGTAATCCTGTATTTCAGGCGCAAACCGCCTTTGCCGACCACCGTCTTGAGAAATGCATCGATCGTTTCTACGGCAGATTGATAGTTTTCAATGGGCATTGGTATTCCATAGTCTCGCTTCTGCAGGTTTGTCAACGCCGGGCAACAGCTGCCGGTCGTCCGCCCTTTTTTTTCAACGCTCTCTTGGCTTGGATCTCCCGCAACTCTTTGCCTAACTTGGTGCGGTTGATGATCATTTGCTGTCCGATACCGATCAGGTTACTTCCCGCCCAGTAGAGCGCCAATCCGGAAGCATAATGCCAACAGATAAATCCGCTGAACAGCGGCATCGTAAACGCCATCATTTTTTGCTGCGCGGCGTCGACTCCCGGAGATGGTGTGAACAGCTGAAAGAAGAACTGCGAAAACACCATCACAATTGGAAGAATGTGATACGGATCGGGGGCCGACAAATCGTGCAACCAGAACCAGTGCGCGTGCCGCAGTTCAATGGCGTTTTCCAACATTTCATAAAAGGCGAAAATCAGCGGCATCTGGATCAGCATCGGCAGGCAGCCGCCAAACATGTTGACGCCTTCCTTCTTATATAGCTCCTGCATCTCCCGGTTCATGTCTTGCTTGCGCGGGTCGTCGAACTTGTACTTCTTGTATTTCTCCTTGATGTAGTTCATCTGCGGCTGGATGCGCTGCATCTTGATGGATGACTTCATCATGGTGAAGCGGGTCGGGAACATGGCCAGGGTCAAAACCACTGTCAGCAGCAGAATCGCCCAGCCCCAGTTATGCACTACGTGGTCGTAGACCCAGCGCAGAAAATAAAATAGCGGCTTGGCGATGATGGACATCATGCCGTAGTGCACGATCGGCACCAGGTTGGGTCCGTTCAGCTTGCCGTCCGGTCCCGTGGCCCGGATTGAAGACAAAACGCTCAACATCTTGGGCCCGGCGAAAACCCGCACCGTCGTCGGGCCGTTGACCGAACCGACAGCGGCCCCTAAGACCGGTTCCGGCTCGGTCTCGCTGGTCTTCGGTTCGTCTGGATTTTTGGGAATATCCAGCGAATGGCGCAGCGCCACGAATGTACTGTTGGCCGGGGTTTGCGGCAGAAACATCGCGGCAAAATAGAGATCGCTAACGCCGCCCCAGTCGAGCGAGCCCGATTGCGTTTCGCCGTCGTTCACTTTTTTCGGCGCAATGCTTTCCACCTTGCCGCTGCTCGAGCGATCGATCTTCTGATACGTGGAGTAGTCGCGCGCCTCGCGTTGATCGCCCAGCCCTGCGGGCCACGCAAGCAGCGCCTCGACGGGCGCGCCGTTCTGCGTCACGCTGACGTCCGCCGTGACAACGTAGCTATTGTCGAAATGAAATGTCTTGCGTACCACCAAGCCACCGGCAGAATACTCAAACGTCAATTGATTCGGCGCTGTCAGCGTTCCGGTGGCGGACGGGACATACAGTGCCTGCGCCAGGCGCTGACGCAACCCAGCGTCATAGGTATAGATCGACAGCGGGTAACCGAATTTCTCGGCGGCTGCGGCATGCACCAGATCGAGCGGCTTGCCCTGATAGTTGGTGTATTTCTTCAAAATCCACGAAGTCACCTGGCCGCCACGATTACTGAAGGTGATCCGATACAGTTCGTTCTCGACGACGGTCGTGGTCTGGGCTGCGGCTGCTACTTTGGGCGCTGCCTCGGTAGATGCATTCTCGCCTGCGGGGTTCGCCGTGGCGTTTGAAGCGTTGTTGCTGACCGCGCCGGCACCATTTTGCTGGCTCGCGTTGCTTTTTGAAGCGGTGGTCTGGGCTGGGGTCGGGGTTGCCGGATGCTTCGGCCGGAAAAATTGCATGCCCAGCAAAATTGCCGCAAACACGACGGTAAAAACCAGCAGGGAATTTGTGTCCTGCTTTCCGCCGTGCTGGTTAGGATTTTTATATTCGGCCAAGAGACTTCCTGTTGCGTTCAATTTCCGCACTGCAATTCAACGCAAACGCTTCCACAGCCAGGCCGTGCCTGCGGTGGATGCTGGATTGTCTGCTGTCTCGATCGTTCCTCGACGCTTCTGGGGTTCGACGTGCCGGGACGGTTCGCGCAGATGCGGGTATACCTATCCTACCCGTTTTTATCTTCCATTTGCAGGCTCTCAAGGAGGGGCGAGGCGCCTGTGCTAGCCGAGACAGTGAGATACGACAAAAAACACGTTTCTGTGAACCCCTACGGCACTGGATCGAAGCCGCCAAATCGCCCCTTGCGACTCCACGGATGACAGCGCGAAATTCGTTGCAGGGCCATTGCGGAGCCGCGCAGCCAGCCGTAGCGCGCCACCGCGATCGCGGCATATTCCGAGCATGTCGGCTGAAAACGACATCCGGCCGGCATCGGCAGCAGCGAGCCCGACAGGCCATGGAGGCCGGGAGAAATCCATCGCTGATAGATGCGGGCCAGCCGCTCAGCCTTGGCCGCACGCCGCTCCTGACTAGTTGCCATGGCTCGAGTCTGCGCCGGCGGATGGCCTCAGCGCCAGTTGCACTGTGCGAAACGCCCGCAATACATCCCGTTCAATCTGAGAGAATTCGGCTTCCAGCACGTTACGCCGTGGATGCAGCACGACGTCGACATCGGCGGTCAGTTCCGCCTGCGCTTGCCGAATTGCCTGCCGCATGCGCCGCTTGATTCGATTGCGGTCGACAGCACCCCCCAGCACGCGGCCGGCCGTCAGGCCAACCCGGGATCCAGCAGGGATTTCAGTTCCATGGTGAGGCGTTGGCTCTACCGCACCGCCTGTGGTCGCATCCTGCGGTTTGCGCGGCGCGAAAAAATACGTCATCAGCGGCAGCGACTGCCGTTTCCCTTCACGATAGACCCGCTGATAGTCGGCGTGTTTACGCAGCCTGAATTCCCGTCGCACCGCGACGGCGGGTTTGCCGACTCGAACTGGAGATGGGGCTGGCATCGCTCACCGTTGATCCTATTGTCGCGCAACCGGGTTCAAGAACCAGCGGCAATATCCGCTGCACCACACACGGGTTGCGGTATCGAACAGCGAATCCCAGCAAAATAGGAGATTTCAGCGGTGAAGACAGGCGAACCGGGCGACCGAAGTTAGTCGCGGTAACTGGGGCTGACAGAGACGCGCTTGCGGCCCTTGGCGCGACGGCGCGACAGTACGGCCTGGCCTGCCTTGGTCTTCATGCGGGTCCGGAAGCCATGCGTCTTGGCGCGGTGGCGGCGATTCGGTTGAAATGTGCGCTTCGGCATCGGAGTGCGCTCCTAAACAGAAAATCTTATATAGACAGCAAACCTTGAGTATACCGGAGAACCGGCTCGTGCACAAAGCCATTCATCGTCGGGTAGTGTCCTAATTTGAATTGATGGGAAGGTGCTAGGAGTTTTCTAGCGAGATTGGCGCTCAAGGAGCGCCATCATTCGGTCGATCACATATTGCGCAGCCTGTTCGGCGTCCATGCCGGTACCGCGACTTCGGCTGCTTTCGACGCCAATTTCGGTGTCCGAGAGAATGCAGAATTTCAAGGTATACACCCCATCGCCCAAAGTAGTGCAGTGTATAGCGCAGTCATCGTAAAAGAGATCAGTATGCGTCCCGTTTAGACGAAGACCGCCGGTACTGTGCATCTCGACACGTACTTGATTCGGAACAAATGGGACTAATTTGCCATCTAGCTTTAGAGCAGGGAGAGCCGGAAAAGAATCAACGGCAAGGTGAAGCTGCTCGGTTAGCTGCTTCCAGAACTTCGGTCCCCGATTCAGAATCAGGAGTTTGTCTGCACGTTGTTGAGCCGCCGTGACCTCTCTCTCAGATTCTTCCGCTCCCATCTGCTCATGCTTTTTCTTTAGATATTCCGGTATTAACCTGTCTGGCGTCATCGGGACGATGACCTCCGTTGCGCTGCTGCTTTCCTGCTGCCGTTCGAGCGTTTTTGTCCCCGCGTGTAATAGCGGTACATAGCACGGTCTTCTGCTATTGAACTCCGCACGCCTTCCTTCAACGCCCGAGCGTCGTCTCCTACAACCGTTTCAGCCCGATTCGCCACCTTACGCGCAAAGTCGCCGATTCCTGATGCCATCTGCATCTCCTCTTGAGAACAATTTTCGCCCCATCCTGAAAACCGCGCCACAGGAATCGTATTGGCGTTTAATCATCGGGAGACCCACACTGCGGACAGACTAGGTGGCGTGTATTCACCGCCTCATGGAAGCAATGCTCGACACTGGCGGCTGCTATCACCATCGCCAAGAGACACACTAGAAGCTTCAACCGTTGCTGCTTTTCTGCATAGTGCCAAGCCATTCCAGACGCTAGGATCAGGGCACCTATACTGAGGAACTGAAGCGCCTCCCAGGTCAGATAAGCGACATCTAGTTTCGATCTGTTGCTCATCAGCATGATAGCTATGAGAATCAGCAACGCGACCGCAGAGAACCACAGCAAGTCTTTTACTTGTCGCTTTTGGTTGCGTCTCCACTCGCCAATATCTTCCCCATTCTTGACAACTTCCGAGTATCCGGCGCTTGGTGACAGGTAGGTGTGGAGTGAGGTAGCAAAAACGATCAAAGCGAACGCGATTGAAGGCCATAGAACGATCAGGTCGAAGTCTACGACAAGTTTCCGCATGATCCTCCCACCGAAGCATTCAGCGTGCTCCGAATCCACTCTGAAACCGTTTTACCGCTTGCGCTCGCCGCCGCTGTGATCTTCTTGATTTCCTCGGCATTAAACCGCACGGGTACGATGCTGCCCTTAGCTTCACCTCTCGGAAGTTTAGGTCTCCCCGGCTTTCTACGCTTCTTCGGCTGTTCCAAGGTCTCTTAACTCCTGAAGGATTGCGACGCGAACGGCTGTTTCTGGCGAAACGGCGGGGGGAACGTGCAGAACGGTTACGCTTCTCTTTGGCTGACTGGCATCATCCGTTGCATGGGTCCAAGCATAGGCAGTATTGGCTTTGGGGTGGCCGTGCAGATCGAAGACCTCAACGATTCCTTCCCAAACGGTCTTGCCGTCAAATACCTCTTTGACCGGCACGCTACTTCGGTGGGTAGATTCCACTCCGTGCAGCTTGCGGATTACGTCTTTCAATTCTTCGATATAAGCGTTCATTAGTCTTCCTGCTTAATAGTGAAGCGGAAAACCGGCTTTTCGGCGTGTTCTTCAGCGGTGGCCGCAGCGCGATGGAATCGACCGAACGCAACTAATGCCTCTCTCGCCGCCAGCCCATAGATCATCTGACACGAAGGGCAGTATTCGGGAACTCTGGCGGTCTCCATTGTCAGCGACAGTTCCGCTCCGCATTCAGGACACAGGAAAGTAATCGCTGCGATGTCTTTTCGATCCGCAACTACAACGCGATAGGCCGCTGTCATGCCGTTGCCTCCAGCAGTTCTCCGATACTCCAGAACCTAGATTCGACTCCAGCCGCCATCGCGGGTGTGCAGCGTAAAGTATTGTGACGCTTCACAAAGTTGTAATAGGCAAAGTGCAGTCCGACCGCCGCCTCGAAGTTCTCCCGCTTCTTGCTGAACGCCAGGGTAAGGCGAGTCAATCGCCGCATGTGTAAGCGAGTCGTTGCATTAAGGCGCTCGATATAACTGGTAGAAATCAAACGCACGTTTGGATTGCCAGCGATGACTTTCTTTTCGCAGGATACAAACTCCGGGGCGCTATAACGGCGGTTGTCGCTTGTCTCGACGTGTCCGTAAGTCTTTACGATCTGCGCATAGTCCGCATCCGCTCCAAATGACTTCTCAATCGCTTCTTTGTAGGCCGATAGGCCATCAGTCGAGATTTGTACGCGCTTCGCCATACGACCGGCCACGTCTGCCAGAAAAGCATCTGCGGTAGCTGCATCGCGTTCTCCAACCTTGAATGCCGGAACCAATTTCGTCTCTGCGTCGATTGCGCAGAAGGTCCAAACGCTGCCAAGCCTGGGATCGTCTTCCAACTTCACGTTGCGCTCTTTCTTGCCGACAAAGCCCCAGATTTCGTCCATCTCCAGACGGTTACAGGAAAGATCGCGCATCTTGGCATCCATCAACGAAGTGCAGCCCTTTCCGACCTTCACTCCAAGCCGCATGATCGTATCGCGGTGAACTCCTGTAATGCGCTCAATCGAACGGATTGAAGAACCTTCCGCCAAAGCAGCAATGACCGCGATTTTCTTGTCGGTGTTGAGTAGATTCGCCATAAAGCCTCACCGTATTAAATGTAATACATAAACAGAAAGATGTCAAACGTTTTTGTATTACGTTTTTACTACCTCGGTTCTATACAAAACGCCGAATTGGATTTTCAAGGTAGCCGGAATTGCATGTGGCTTTCGGCGCGAATCAATCAGCGTGATCTTTAGAGCCTGTGGAACATCGGCCAATTTTCGCAATGTCGATTCGTTTAGGTCTGGGAAGAAGAACCGCATCCACCCTGTGCGCGGCGCACCGTCTTCCATAGGGAACTTACCGAATGTTGGACTAAAAAAATCAAATATGTTGCCGTTCATCAGCGCGGCATTGATTGCAATGAAATCGACCCTGCCCATTTGGAGCGGAACCCACTGGCCAAAGTGTGTTTTTCCTCCAATTTCGATGCTGAACGTGGTCGCGTTCCGATCTAGATATGCTGGCGCAGGATTAACGTTTGTCGCAGAAAGAAGCGCCGACAGATAACACCCAGTTCGTAGCAGCTCAAACCCGCTTCCGTCTTCGGCTCCCTTCTTGGAGTCCGCAAAAACTAATGCAATTTGCCCTTCAATGCGTGATCCCTCGTTCTTGAGCATTTCTTTTGATAATTTCTGGTGCTCGATCCACCAAGCGCCTCCCGCTGAAATGACAAATGCAGTCCAACAACAAAAACTGAAAAGACCCGACTGTGAGACCTTGTTTGGGTAAAATGTCGCAACAAATTCTCGGACAAGTGATAGTAGGCCGCTCATTATGGCGACCCAAAGCGGAACAATCGAAAACCCAGAAAAATCCCTATGCTTTGCCATGCCTGATGCTCTCACCGGCCTCCGCACCACAGCAAGAGATACTTGTGCTACATTTTCCCCATCATGCTGAAATACTTGGCGATATTCGCTGTGCTGCTTGGGTTGGCAGTTTACGTAGCCGCCAAGGATAAACAAGCCGCCCAAGATGCCGCACAGAAAGCCGCACACCAAAACAGTACGGTCCTTTCCACTAAATCGAATGAAGATCATACCCAGGAATACATAGAAGATGCCGAACGGAACCTCCCAAGTTGGTATGGCTTCTTCCGATGGCCCTACGGAACGACAGCATGGGCTATCATCCTGACTCTTTTCGCTATTGCCGAACAAACTAAACACACTGCTGAGGCCGCTGACGCGACCCGGCAGAGTGTAGGCGCTATTCGACAACAAACTACGTTGTTGGCCGATTCCGTCGCTGCTGCCCAGAAGAGTGCGGACGCCTTTGTTAATAGTCAACGTGCTCGGCTGGCTGTAATTTTTACTGAACAGCAACCGTCCGTCTTCCGATTTCACGCCAAGAACTCTGGAAAGTCGCCAGCCCTGATTATGTTCTTCACGGTACGATTCCGCGTCTTGGAGTCCGGCCAGACTCTTCCCCTGCGGCCAGACTATCTGGATGAAGAAGAGGACTGGAGCGGAGAGGAGGAATGGGTGCTCCCCGACAAAATGGCTAATCTGGAGATTAACGGGGCTTTGGAGCGACTGGATCTCAGCGAGACATCCTTGCAATTCTCCGCCGACGAACGCCACGCGCTGAAAACCGACAAATCGAGGGCATACTTTTACGGCTATGTTCGGTATCGAGAGACTGTTTCCAGGGAAGACAAATTCACTCGATTCCGATATGCCTGCTTCTATACTGGAGAAGGCTATTTTCTGCTTCGAGATCGCCCAGGCCCCTACAGTTTGGAAACATAAGACAATCCCCAAAAACCAAATTAGGACACTACCCATCGTCGGATTTAGGATCGGCCGCTACAGAAATATTTTCTTGCATGGAAAGAAAGGGCAGGAACCGCGTTGGCCTGTGGGAGCCTACGTAGAATCCTGCCAGTTTTCTTGCTTGTCTTCTCGCTCAGATCACTCGCAATAGCAGCAGGATGATCACAATCAGCAGAATTAGCCCGAGCCCGCCGCCGCCGTAGTAGCCGATTCCGGGCCCCATACGATATCCACCAAATACGACAATCAAAAGTAGAACGATCAAAATAAGTAGCATTCTGTCTCCCTTGCGGCGAACGCCTTTCGCCATGTATTAGCCGATTGGATGCAAACGCCGTCCACGCGTGCATATGTCCAACAAGTTTTTTGCATTCGCATCAGTGGACAACCGCAAACTGCGGGTTCGCCAAGGTGCCAGTCAGCGTGAACGGAAACTTCAGGCGTCCATCTTTTTTTTTCGCTCCTTTGAACAGGCGCGCAAAGGTCGTGGTGAAAAGGCCCTGCTTTTTTTCGATGGTGGCGCTACCTCGATAGTTCAATGGACCTCCGATGAGCGACATACTTCCGGTCCCATCGACATCGATGCCGTAGAAATCGACCGCGACACGCTTGCTGTAGATACGATGATTTTTCAGTTCCATGTCGCCGCCGAACGTGGAGAAGGCAGAAGCCGGTTTTCCCGCAGCGTCCTTGATGCGGAATTGTTCGATCTGCTTCATGCTGGCATTTTGATCCAGTCCCGGCAGCTCTCCCTGGTGCACCGTCAATGTACCCGTTCCGTAGATGTTTCCCAGCGGGCTGGCAGAGTGCGCAATCTCTCCGCCCACATCGAGCGTGGCCTGTAGCATTCCCGTCATTTTCGGTGGTCCGTTTTCAAATTCAGCCAGCAGATACGGCATGCCGACGCCGGTGACGTTCATCTTTGCGCGGAACGTTGTCTGCTTGCCCTGGAAATTAAACGTGAAATCCCCGTGAGCTGTTCCTCGGTAGGTTGTGGTTTGAAAGTTCTTGAAGACTAGCGCCAACGGCAGAATCCGAACATCCGAACTGAGGTCGCGGGTATGGATGGAGCCAAAGCCGGCATTCGACGCCGTCAGCCGGCCTTGAATCGCCTTCAGTGGCGCGCCCCGGCCATGCGGGTGAAATTGAATCTGCTTCAAATCGCCACAAATATTTTGCAATTCAAGGATGACCGGGCCCGGTTTGTCGGACGGATCAATCAGGTTCGACCCCAGCAGCACACCGTTCTGCACTTCAAGATTTGCAATCGTCCCGGTAGAAAAACGGCTGGGTTGATTTTTTGGTCCGGCTGGATTTTGAAAGTTCCACAGACCGTCGGGATCGGAGATGAAGTCAATTGCCGGCTGATGCAGCACGAGCGAGCGAATCGCAATCTTTTGCTGGAACAGCAGCGGAATCAATTTGACAGAGGCCTCCAGCATGGGAACCTTCAAGAAATCTCCCGCTGGAAATGGCTTTGGATTTTTTATCTCCAACCCGTACAGCCGCACCCGCAATGGGAAATATCGAATGTCGGCATGCCGAACAGCGAACTGCAGGCCGGTTCTCTTCTCGGCATTCGCAATCGCCGCGGGAAGATAGCGATCAGGATTGTGCAGCCAATGCCATCCCACCGCAAACCCGACGACGATAATTCCTGCAAGTACAACAAGAGCGATCTTAAGGCGGGTCTTCATCCAGCTCCCACAGAACGGAATTGACATCTCTGCGCGCCATTCACGTTAGATGCAATGCGTCGTGTCGCTCGGGAACCGGAAGCGATTCCGAGGCTACTTTTTTTCTGCTAGCGCCGAACAACCTGGATTCGAGCTTCCCATTCCTAGCCGTTGCTGCATCAGCCGCGGCAATAGAAACTGAAAAAAACGGTCGGAGTCAGAATGCAGGCAGACATCCACGTTCGGCGCACCCGCCTCCGGACGCGTGAATCCTGCATCGTCAATTCGTATGCGCATGGGTTGCGTCGGGCACAGGTCACCATCGATCGTTGCCTCGACCGCCATTACGTCAAACAACGTCGGCGTGGAACTTCCGCCGCCCCACTCGTGCGTCAGCACTTCAAGCGAGTCTGTCAGCGGCGTGCTGTGGCGAAATAAGATCGACCGCATCACCTCATCCAGCTTCATCTGGGTGGAATCGAGCGGCGCCATTGTGATGGGCACGCCCGAGGCGAACAATTTTTTCGCGGCGGACACATCCATGGCAATGTTGTATTCCGCGGACGGCCCCCGGTCCGGAGCGTAGCCAAGATCCCCATAGCCACGATGAATCGATCCGCCCATCATGACGACACGTTTCAGCATGCGGAAGGCGGCGGGGTCTCGATCGATGAGCGCGCCAACATTGCTGAGCGGCGCGATTTCAATCAGCGTGATCTGGCCTGGATTGGCGCGAATCGTCTTGGCCATCCATGCAATTGCATCGGTGTCCGTCTGTCGAGGAGGTGGAAAACGGCTGGCCCACGACGCCTGGGTGAACACGTTGTGCGCTTTGGTGGCAACTCCGATAAACACGGGAATATTTTGCCGTCCCGTCTTGCACAACAGGCCTTCCACCAGCTGGGCGCGCAAACCGGTATCGCCCCATGCCGTCGTCACGCCCAGCAGCTTCAATTCAGGACTGGTCAACACCAGAGCCAGCGCGTACGCATCGTCGATGTCATCACCGATATCGGTATCCAGAATCACTTTCTGGGGAGCGAGCGGTGGCTTTTGCGCCCACGCAAATTTCGAGCCGGCCGCCAGCAGGCAAAAGACAATCGTCAACCAACACTTCATGCGCATATGCAGCCATTCTAGAGCGGAACATCGATTCCAATGCACCGCGTTCTTGCGCAGTCGAGACGCGATGAATCGACAGACCTCGCGACGATGCCGGGGAGAATCCAGGCCGCAAACAATACTTTTGCTCGATCCATCTGTCCAGCTATCGATAGGGAAGCGTATGCTTTCAACGTTGCTGCTCTCGAAACCTCTGTAAGGAGATTCCTCGAATCGATGATTACAGACTGCGCGCTTCCGACCATGTACTCCCGTGGGTTTCAGCTGGACGAAGGCGAGGATGCGATTGGATTGATGGAGTCCCGTTGTGTCGCGCACGATAGTCCCACTCGCTTGCGAGAAGCGATGGCGGAAGATGGATATTTGTTTTTGCATGAGTGCCTGGATCGAGAGGAAGTGCTTGCGGCCCGGCGGCACATCCTGACGCAGCTTTCAGCCGAAGGCCAGCTGGATCCTGCAGTGCCGTTGATGATGGGCAAAACCAAACCCGGCACCCATCTGTTTTTTCAGCCCGAATTGGCGCAGAAGAACAATCCGTCATTGCAGCATCTTCTCTACGCTCGACAAGGAAACCTGATGAGTTTTTTCTCCTCCTTCTTGGGCGGAGAAATCCTGCATTTCGATTTCACCTGGCTGCGTTGCATTTCGCCGGGTCTGGGCACTCCTAGCCACTGCGACATTGTGTACATGGGTCGCGGAACGCGCCGCCTATACACCGCTTGGGTTCCGCTTGGAGATATCGATTTCCAGATGGGTGGGCTGATGGTACTGGAGAATAGCCACAAGAACGCGCGACTGCGGGCGACGTATGGTCGGCGCGATGTCGATTCGTATTGTTCTAACCGGCCCAACGATCCAGCGCGCACCGCGGCCGGACTGAATGGATGGCTTTCTGAAGACCCCAATCAGATTCGGCGTGCTTTAGGCGGCCGCTGGCTGACTGCGGAGTATAAAGCAGGCGATGCCGTGATCTTTTGCATGGACCTGGTTCACGGAGGCATGGACAATCGCACTGATCGGCTGCGCATTTCCTCCGACTCCCGCTATCAGCTGACAAGCGAACCGGCGGATGAACGCTGGATCGGCGAAAATCCTCCGGGTCATAGCGCTGCGGGCAAACGCGGACGAATCTGCTAAGTTCCAAACGGTCGTTTGTTTTTCGCATAACCGGTGACGCCCGAATTTCGGGCGCACGGTCAGACACACTCTGACGCATCCGCGCCAGAGTGTCTCCGCCGAAGCTACTTATCGTCCGAGCGCGAAATCGGCTCGGCA
>DATJUD010000117.1:0-8310 GCA_035502695.1 Acidobacteriaceae bacterium | reverse complement strand
TTGGCTATTCGCTCGATAACAGCCCCGACACAACTTTGTTTAAAGGCAGTACAACGATCGATACCAAAGTCTCGGAAACAGTTGGTACGCACACGGTGCATGTCAAAACCTGGAATACCAGCGGCGCTGTATGCGTGGCGGAGGTCGCCATTGACGTCACAGACGTCACCGACGATGCCGCAACCGCCAGTGTTCCCGCCGACGCCATCACGACCAGCAGTTTGCAGACACTGGGTAGCTGGGTTGCCGTACATGACACCGGAACCAGCGGCAAATCCGTTGGATATATGAGCCTGGTTGGCTCGCCAGAGCATAGTGGACCGTCGAGAAAATTCACGACCGACTATTCCGACTACGGTGGCGAACGATATTCGATTACATTTGGAGACGATCGAACCTCCACGAATTTTCTGTGGGATGGATGGGTGTACCTTACCAGCAATTCCACCAATCTCGCCAATTTGGAAATGGATCTGGATCAAACCATGAGCAACGGCCAGACTGTGGTCTTCGGCTTCCAGTGCGACGGCAACAACGGCACGTGGGACTACTCGGAAAACATTGGATCGGCGAAGAACCCGATAGGCCACTGGAAGCACTCAGGCGCGGCATGCAACCCGCGAAGCTGGAGCACCGACACTTGGCATCACGTTCAGATCACCTATTCCCGCACCACCAGCGGTTCGCTCACCTATAAGAGCGTATACCTCGATGGTGTTGAAAAAACTCTGAACGCCACGGTGTTTGGCGCGCGCGACCTGGGCTGGGGTTCCTCGATGACGATCAATTTCCAGGTAGATGGGCGCGGTAGCGGCAGCGGCACGGTGACGGCATACCTGGACGATCTCACCCTCAAACGGTGGTGAAATAAATCTGCAAATGGAGCAAAACGGAAACTGAGAGCCCTTACAAAACTGCTGGGCGCTTGGTTCCGTTTTGCTCGGATCCAACTTGAAGCTGCAGACCGGCCGCCGGCATTGCACCGGAGCCCGGATCACTTATATGTCGGATAACTCGTCGTGAGAAGGCTGGACGGGTTGATCGTCCCTTCCGGCGTTCGGGTTGCAACCAACATCAATCCACAAGCCTGACTGTCTGTTCGACGGGAAGCTGTTCGGCTGATACTAATTCCAGCACAGGATTCATGACACGCTGCTCGACATCCCGGATTGGCATCGGAGGTATGACTGTAATTCCTCCGATCAAATCGCTCAACGCCAGGTACGAGGCGCGGTTGATGTGGAGAAAGTCGAGCGGGTACTCAGGCTTTCTTTCGCGAGTCTGGACAGGATCTGCGTCGAGGAAATAACTGATATCCGGTTTCGGAACAAGCTTCATAATCGACCGAACATAGACGCGCGCGACTGGATTGCTCAGCGTCAAGTTTGCAAGCTCGTCATAGATGTATCGATCGCAAATCACGAAATCGGCGCCGGAACCCAATGCTTTTGCGATTGTGGCTCGGAGCGAAAGAGCGTCCAGGAGATAAAGACAGAGTCTAACGCCGCTCATCGGCCAGGAACGTACATTTTTATCTCGACGGTTGATGGGCGCAGTGGGAGACCCAACTCCCTTGTCTCCTTTAAACAATTTGTGTCCGGTTGCTTCCCTCATTCGCGTCAGCGAAGCAATGTCGTCCCAAAATGTAATCAAAAGGACGCGTAGGCCGGCCGCTTTCAGCTGGGTGCAAAGACTCTCGATTTGAGTGCCCTTCCCGGCGCCGTCGATGCCAGAGAAACTGATCAGCTTGCAGCGCCCTCTGTCACGCGTTGCACACATCGCATGCTCCTGCTTTTGTTGTTGGATTCTTCTGTTTTTTGAAGTCATTGCGGCCGGCTGGGACTTCCTTTCGACAGCGCCGCGACGGTTCCAATTGCAATTGCTGCTCCCACGATCACACTCACTCGGATCAGAAAGGAACGCGCTCGTCTTTGTTTCGCTGGAGCCATGACGGCTCCCGCAGGCCTCGAGGCAGGAATACCCTCTGGCTTTTCATAGGGCGCCGCCGCGGCGCCCACCGGTTGAGACGTACTGTTTTGCTGTTGATTCTGGCTGGGCGGTAGAGTGCCGGACTGCGGATTCCCATCTGCTTGCGCGATCAAGGAAGTTGAGTAGCCGGGCGACGTTTTCGATTCGGTGACGTTCGCCGGCGCTTTCTCGACCGCACTTGCCGAATTTGCCGACTGACCCTGGATGGCCTGTACATTGTCCGTCTGCTGCTGCTGCGCAATGGCCGCTTCCCCGCACGGCGCAGCCAAGCATACGATGATGCCGGCAGAGACTAACCGCCGGAGCCCATGGCCCGAAATTTTCATCGATCGTTTCCTCAGTATCCGTCCAAACTTGCGGCTGTCAGCATGAGACGATTTCAAGCCGGTTACGCCACAATCCCTGATTGCTGCGGGGGCAATACCGTTTCCGGCAGGCACGTAAACATGCTGGCCGGAAACTGATGGAAGCTGTTCACGGCCTCGGCCGTCGTTTGATAGATATCGAAAAGGCGGTCGGCTCCAGTCACGTGGAGCATCTCTGCCGCCCCGGGAGGTAAATCTGCGAGTTTGAGATCGCCATTGCACTTCATAACCTCCTCCAGGCAACTTAGCAGTAGGAGAATCGAGGACCTGTCTAATTGGCGCAGGTTCGAACAATCCAGAACCAGGCGTGGGCGATTTTCGTCGATCGATTTCCGGAGATCGCGAAGAAAAATGCGACCGTCCCTGGCGCTTCGTATCTTCGGAATTTGCGTGACTCCCACAACCCGCATTTTGATTGGCATAATTTGACAACCCCTTCCAAATCTTTGATGCTGTTTTGCGTCTCAGCAGACGAACATATTCGAACGAAATTGACCTATATCAGCCGTTCTGCCATCAGCAGCCCCGTGACCTGACTTCACCCTCCCCTCAGCACTAGCCAGCGCTTTGTAGCAGGCGGGCAAGTTCAGCCTTGGGACGTCTTGCAACATGCCTCACGACATTTCTTCCGTACCGGAAAAGAGTCCCCACGTTGGTGTTGTACCAACAGCACTCCATCATCCGTGGCGACAGACCGCACAGGAACCGCAGTCTTCCGACTCCATCCGGCGATGCCAGCATGGCCGCTAAGAGCCGATGGTTCCCGTCCAGAATTGTGAGAGGTTCACTCCCGCTGATTCCAATCACAATCACCGGCCCCAGACCGTTTTCGGGCTGGAGAAGCCGATCTCCGATTTGAGAAATTTTCAAGGCGAATTCGCCGTCGATTTCGTGTGGATGAGCGCGCATGTGCTCGGCGACCTCTTTGATCGAGAAACTGCGTTGCGAGAGGTTCCGCCATTGCGCCCGGGGAAAGACCCTCACTCGGCCAATGTCCGCTTCCCGCAACTCCACCTGATACCATTCCGTGTCGGTCGGTAATTCGTTCCACAAGGCAAGATTGCGGACGAAGAACAGGGCCCGGCGCTTCGCGTTTTCAGTTGCGTCCTCCAGATTCGGCGTGACGACGAGTTCATGCAGCGAGTGCCAGTAGTTCCGAAAGATGGGATCCCTGAAGTCGCTCTTCAAAAATTCTGCGATGACTTCGTCCTCCGAGGCGCGCCGAATCACCCGGATGGGTGGAAATACTCCACTGGGATGATTGGTGTATGAATCGGCCAGCAGTTCGACGACAAAGATCGCCGCCACAAGAGTGAGCAGAATCAGCATCAGGACCAGTTGTACCAAGATGACCTGCCGCAAAGAGGAGTGAAATCGCCAGATTCCCGCGATGACAACGGCACTGAACGCCAATTGAATCCAGCTTCCGTTCGAGATCTTGTAGGACATCTCGAAAGTGATGATCACCGCGCTAAGCGAATAGATAACAGTGGTGATGGCGTACAGCGCCAGCAGATAGGGAAGGCCATAGGTCCCCGCTATCTGAAATCTGGCGCCGAACAGCGTGGTCCAAATCACCGCGGGAGCAAAGCGCATGCCGAGGGCTATGGCAGAGCCGATAGTCAACACCAGCAGGAGGGACGTTGCGATGACTTTGAGATCTCTTCTCTCCTCCTCGTGGGTGCCGGCCACGAGCGGAAACATACTGTTCACAACAGCCTGGGAAAAGGAGTAAATGACCCGGCCCACCATCGCGACGGCAGCATAAAGACCCGCCGGATTTGGAAGGAAAAAATGCTTCACCAGCACGATGTCGCAGTTGTTGATCAACACCTGGCCGGAAAAAAACGCCATCGCCTGTGCGATCTCTCGCATGGCATGGAATAGCCGAAGCGGATTCGGAAGCCGGGCAAACAACTTCGGAACGATAGCGAAATAGGCGATGGCAACGGCAGCGGAGTTTGCTGCGATCACTCCCCGAACTCCCATGCCTAGCAGAATCAGAAGGAGCGATCCGCCAAGCCGTACAGCCCCTTCCAACACAAGATTTGTGGCAAAGCGGCGAAAGCCGTAGGCCCCCTGCAGATAGCCGCGCCTGCACCCCAGCGGAACGTAGAAGGTCACACCGATCGCGAGCAGAACCACGAGAAGCGGATCGAACAGGTTCAGCCAATTGGAAATTGCCCCGTGAAACGCCAGCAACAGCGAACCTGCCAGGATGCCGCAGAGCCATCCACCATAATGCAGCCCTCGATATGCCGCGTACTTCCCGTCCGGCGTTCTCTGTTGCGCCACCAGCTTTGCGGAAATCAGCTGGAAGGAGAGCGTCACCGCTGAAATCAAGGTAAGCAAGGTATAGACGGCGGTGGCGTCCCCAAAACCCTTTGGACCAAGGAACCGAGCGATGGAGATGTTGTAGGCGAAACTGAGTGCGGTCGCAAGCCCCGAACCCGAGAGCAAGATGAAGCTGCCCGACAGTATTCGAGCTTGCAGCGTTTCCGACTTCGGCTTCGCGCGATTTAATACGGTCATGAGTCTCCAGCAGTTTTTTTGATCGGGGGAATTCTAATGAAGGTTGACCTGCGGCCTGATTACTCGGCCAACGGGATCCCTCGAATTACAGCAGATTTCAGAGAGAGCCAATTCCAAGCAACTGGATAACTTGAGTGCAGAAAAGCTAATTGATCCAACGGAAATTTACCTGCGCAAAGTAATATGCACTGCTTCTCATATACATGTTGGCTGCGAAAGAACCAGCGCCAGCATGGCTACCGGGGAGAGTCAGATGCCGTGGTCCAATTCCGCAACAATTCATTTTGTGATGCAAAAATCTGACCTACGGCTGCCCGAAGTCGGTCCTGGCGGCCGGGAATATACTTCGACGCTTACAACCCCTGAGATTCCTATTTGCTTCCAATGGATATCGTTATGCTGAATTTTGCCTGCAGGGCTCTTTTTTGTTTTCTCCTCCTGCCTCACGGATGCTTTGGTATCGGGTCAACCGGGCCGACACGCTTGAAGTACACAGCTACTGGAAAATCGCCGGAGACTCTGGCACTGTACGAAGCGTGGTTCGGATCGCCGAAGCACATTTCCGTTGGCTATTCTTCGCATGATCCTGCCGTGATTCGCCGCCAGATACAGGAGGCGAAAGCCATGGGCATTTCCGCGTTCGTGGTGGACTGGTTCGGCGATCGCGATCCCTTCATCGACCAAAGCTATGCACTGATGCAGCCCATCGCCGCGAAATCCAACTTCCATGTGGCGATGATGTACGAGGAGCCCAGCGAAGACGACGGTTCGACCGACGAAGTCCTCGCGGATTTAACGATGTTCTACGGAACTTATCTTTCTCCAAAGTCGCCGGGACATGAAGCATACCTCACCTATCAAGGCCGTCCGATGATCTTCATTTTTCCCAACAGCGGGCACACGGACTGGAATAAAGTGCGAGAGGTAGTGAATAAATGGAAGCCTGCCCCGCTGCTGATCGACGAAAATCTTCCGGGCCAGTACGGCAGTGCCTTCGACGGGTTCTATCCCTGGATCAATCCTGGACCAAAGGGCTGGGCGGCAGATGGCAGCCACTGGGGAGAGGAACACCTGACTGACTTTTATAAGACCATGACATCGAAATATCCAGACAAGATCATCGTCGGTGGCGCGTGGGCCAGTTTCAACGACAGCAAAGCGACGTGGAGCCTCAACCGGCACATATCCGCTCGCTGCGGCCAGACCTTCAAGGACACGTTCAATATGTGGCGCGAATTCGTGCCTGCGGACCAGGCGATCCCTTTCGTGCTGATTGAGACCTGGAACGATTACGAAGAAGGTTCCGCCATTGAAGGCGGCATCCCCACTTGCGGAAACGCAGCGCCGCAAAATAATCTGGCGACTCAGCCGGCGAGCGCGCCAGCATCGCCGACAAACCCATCGCGGAAGTGATCGCCTGGCAAGGTAGCTCGTCTACTTCAAGCCGTACACGTCGATTTCGCCCTGCGGATTTGTCGCCGTTACGGGATCGTGGCCGGTCGAGATGTAAACTTTCCCATTGGCCACCATCGGTGAACTAAATTTAATTCCGTATCCGGGAACGTCTGCAGCATTGGTACTGCTGTTGTATAGCTCTTTTGTCAGATCGCTGGCATCGTAGGCGCGAAGAACTGCGCTCGTTGGCGCATCACCGTTCGGGTTTTGTAGCGGCGACCCGTGATCGATCATCCACAGGATTCCGTTCGTAGTGCCGTTGGCGGAAATGAACGGGGTCGTGCCATAGCTGTCTCCCTGGATGCTGGGAGCGGTATAGTCAGTTGGATACGCACCCGGCGTCAATGTGTCATTCGAGTAAGTGAATTGCCGAACGCCCGCAGGTATAACACCCTGACCGTTCGGAGTCACCCCCAAATACACCGATCCGTTGAAGTACGCAGCCGTCGAATAGCTTTCATAGGGACTGACTTGCGTCGTGTTCACTCCCGTGCTATCGGTGCAGCTATTCGAGTATGGAGCTTCTAGATCGGATTCAAACCATAACGTCTCGGTCGCTCCCGCATCGTTGGCTTGCTCGTGGCCGAGATTTCCCGTGTTCACCAGATAGAGCTTGCCAGTCTTTCCTCCGGCCAATGCCTCCGTGGTTCCTGGAATCAACAGCAGACCACCCGACGCCAAATCCGCATCGTTGCAATCCATGTACTGGAATGAGTCGGGAGTGAAATAGTCCAGCATCTGTAGCTGCGAGTTAAACTTCAATACCGAATCGCCCCACGCCGTCTGGCCATCCCACGGGCCGTTACCGGTGGTGACGTACACGTCTCCGGAACTGTCGGCAACCGGGCCGCCGCCGCCCATCCAGATTCCTCCTGCGCCACCATACGTGCCTTCGCCGTTCAGGTTGGGGCTGGAATTGAACACCCCTGTCTGGGCCAGAGTCTGCGCATCATAGGCGAGCAACCACCCACTGTGGCAGCCACCGAACCCGATATACACATTCCCGTTCGCCAGCAGCAGAGCCGCCCTTTGCAGGCACGGCGGCGCCAACGATACCACGCCGTTCACCGCGTCCTCATTCGTCCCGGCAACAGAGGCTTTGATCGTCACCGGACCGCCGAACTTCTGGGCTCCGGTGGTGAGGTCCAGCGCATTCAGGCGGTATGTCGCGGCGCTGCCAGATTTCACTTCCACGGAAACTACGTAGATCGTATTCGTCGTCAAATCGATGACTGGCGTGGAGGTGACCCCTACGTACGGTTTGATCGAGCCTCCGATGGGCGCTTCTCCAGTCTTCAGCAGCGAGACCTTCCATAGCGGCGCACCGGTACCGTAATTGTCGGCGTCGAATGCGTACACACTGTCATTCTCCGTTGCAACATACAACACGTTGTGAGCGCTGCCATTGATGGTTAGATTTGAGACCAGCAGCGGCTGACCGTACACGTAGCCATCGACCAGATAGGAGAAAAGTTTTCCAAATGTTTGCGAACTGACGTTGGCCGGAGTCAGCGATAGTTCGCCCGGATTCAAACCGCTGCGATTCGAATCATAATGCCACGTCACCACGTTCACCCCGGTGCCAGGCGCGATGGTTACGACAAACGGGACAGTTCCGCTCACTCCGCTGAGAGAAGCTGTGATAGAAGTTGAGCCCGACGCCACCGATGTCGCCAGTCCGTCGGAATTTATTGTTGCCACGTCTTGATTCGCGACCGTCCAGCTCGCGGTCGAGGTCACATTTGCGGTTGAATTATCGCTGTACGTCGCTGTCGCGGTGAACTGCTGCGTGGCTCCCAGCGCGATGCTCGGGGTTGCCGGCGTAACCGCGATGGCCTTAATTGTCTTCATCGTCGCGGCGGTAACACTCAGCATCGCCGTTCCGCTCACTCCGCTCAGAGACGCGGTGATCGTGCTCGATCCCGCGGCGACTGCGGTTGCCAGTCCGGCTGTAGTGATTGTTGCTGCC
>DATJUD010000116.1:0-28058 GCA_035502695.1 Acidobacteriaceae bacterium | reverse complement strand
CCGGTATCCTGCGGCCCAATGGAACCCTGGTGACATTACCGCAGCATCCCGCTGCCAACCAGGCACTGGGTGAAGTCGCAGCCGAGCTGAATGTGCGCGCTGTCAGCGCGGTCGAGTTTATGCCCCCGCGTCGCTCGGCAGAGGAGGAAGCCGCCGAATTCTACGCCGAACCCTATTCTGTAACAGTGGCAGGCACATCGGTGGAACTGCGCCCTGCCTTGGCTGGAACGCATCAGCATCGCAACGCCGCCCTTGCTGTGGCGGCTGCCAATGAATTATGTAACAGTAACAGTTACAATATTACACCGCAGCAAATTGCTGAGGGAATCAGCACTGCCCGCTGGCCCGGCCGCCTGGAACTGTTTCCGCGCACCGACGTTCGTTCAGCGGTTCTTCTCGACGTAGCCCACAATCCTGCCGGTGCCTGGACCCTGCGTTCCGCGCTTAGCACCTGGCCTGGATTGGCCACCCAAATTCCAACCCAGAGAACTTTGTTGTTCGGATGCCTGCGCGAAAAGGCGGTCGAGGAGATGGCGCAGATTCTTTTCCCCGTCTTCGATCGCGTGGTCCTTACTCCGGTCAACTCACCGCGCACCGCATCGCTGGAAGATCTGCAGGCGGTTGCTCGAACCCTCGGGGTTGTGGCGGAGACGGCCACTTCGCCTGCTGCCGGAATGGAACTGGCTCAGACCGAAACCGCTCCCAACGGCTTAATTGTGTGTGCCGGATCTGTTTATCTCGTGGGTGCGTTGCGGGAATCGTTGCTGCGGGGCAAGGGCTAACCCATGTCCAGCGCTCCAGAAGAAGTGGCGCCCAATCCGTTCGAGGGGATTGCCTCTACGGAATTGCCCCCTATACCGCCTGAACACTTGCGCGGTCCAGTTCCGCCGCGCCATCCTGGGTTCTTCCGCTGGCTTACCTACCTCGTCCTCTTCCCGCTGTTTTTCGTCGCCACTGCGATTTTCGGCAGCATTTCCCTTATGGCTTCTCTGTTCGACGGTACCGGGCGCGTGCAGCACTCCATCGCACATGCCTGGGGAGGCTTTGTTCTTCGCATCGCGCTCTCTCCTGTGCAGGTGATTGGCGCGGATAATTTCCAGCGCGGACAGGCTGCGGTGTATGTCTCAAATCATCTGTCGTATATGGACACGCCTGTAGTTCTGAATAAGTTGCCGTTCCAGTTTCGAATTTTGGCGCGACACGACCTCTTCAAAATTCCGTTCATCGGATGGTATCTGCAGCGTTCCGGTCAGATTCCCGTCGACAGCACCAGCCTTCGCTCTACGCTGGCCAGCCTGAATCGCGGCGTCAAGGCGCTGCAGGCCGGCATGCCTCTCGTAATATTTCCCGAGGGTGGCCGGTCCCTCGATGGTCATCTCCAGGATTTTCTCAGCGGACCGGCCTACATGGCCATCCGCGCCCAAGTTCCCATTGTGCCCATGGCATTGATCGGCACCTACCAGGTCATGCCGATGCATACGTACCATCTAACTCCCCGGCCATTGTTGCTGGTGGTCGGCACGCCCATTTCCACCGCCGAATACACCAGCAAAACCGCCGATGCCCTGACGCTCAGGATTCGCGATATCATAGCGGAGATGTACGCGCTGCACGTGGGCTGAGATAGCGTCGCCTAGCCCCGAAAATGCCAACATTGAGCATCCTGTGACCCACACCTCAAAGCCGCCCCGTATAGGCATTCCAGTACCAACCTTTGCCCGGACGGAGTATAACCAGCGCACTTGGCCGCAGTATGCTGCCGCCGTGGCGCAGGCAGGCGGGAAGCCAGTTGAGATTCCGCTGACGCTCGATCCCGCCCTAATCGCGAAGCTAGCGACAAGTTGCCAGGGGATTCTGCTTCCCGGTAGCCCAGCGGATATGAATCCAGCGAAGTATGGGGAGGAACGCTTACCCGAAACCGCCGAGCCCGATCTGGCCAGAGAGAATGTCGACGAACTGCTGCTCCAAGACGCGCACAATCTTCACAAACCCCTGCTAACAATTTGCTACGGGACGCAATCCCTGAATTGCTGGCGCACAGGCACGCTCGTACAGGATCTGCTACAGGTCCCGGTGAATCACCGCGCTGGCGGCAACGTAGCCGTGGCGCATTCTGTACTCATCGACCCCAGTTCTCAACTGGCGCATATCGTCGGCGAAAGCTCGGAAGTCGCGCATACAACGGATTTTCTGCGGCTGCCAGTGAATTCCAGCCACCATCAGGCAATTGGAATTGTGGGGGATGGCTTGCGCGTGACCGCGCGCTGTCCTCAGGACGCAGTTGTCGAGTCGATCGAGGGCACCCAGCCAAGCCACTTTGTCCTGGGGCTGCAGTGGCATCCGGAACGCAGTACTGAGATCAGCCAAGCCAGTCGCCTTCTTTTTCAGCGGTTTGTCCAGGCAGCGGCTGAGTGGGAACCTCGCCCCATCACCGACTCCCTCGGGTAAACTCTCCAACATGGGAGCGAATGCCGGACCTCTCCACGAATTCAGACCCTCGGAGATCGAGGCGGCGGTGTCGCCAATGCTTCTCCAGCCTCTGCCTGCAGTAGCCTATCCCCTGTTGACACGCTATCTGCAACTGCTAACCCATTGGAATCAAAAGATGAATCTCACCGCAGTGCGCGATAAGGACATCCTTGTCCGATTGCATGTTGGCGAGTGCCTGCGTGTGGCACAGCGAATTCCCCCAGAAGTGGAAACGGTCCTGGATTTCGGCTCAGGGGGAGGCTTGCCGGGGATTCCGATTCAAATTGCGCGACCAGAACTGCGCGTCACTCTGGCCGAATCCCAAAAGAAAAAGGCGGTATTTCTGCGAGAAGCAGTGCGTGAACTGGGCTTGAGCGGCGCATTGATTCATGCCGGGCGCGTGGAGGAGATGCCAGCATCGGTGGTCTTCGATCTGGTGACGCTGCGGGCCGTTGACAAGATGGCGGACGCAATGCAAGCGACGCTTCCCCGCATACGGCGTTTTGACAGCGCTCGGGGCGGTCTATGCTTGGTTTTGACATCCCGACAGGAAGTCGCGGCTGTTATAGCCAGTTCATTGGATCGAACCGGGTTCAAGAATATCGAGTGGGCCGAGCCTGAATCCATTCCGGCCACGGACCAGAGAGTCATCCTTCTCGGCTCACGGGTTCACTCGTAAAGATTTTCCCCGCCCGGTCCGTTTTCCTCAGGTCGTGTATGTTCCACGTGGAACACTTCGCTCTTGGGTTGGTAGCAACGAGCATAAATTGTTCCACGTGGAACGTAGCCGCTCCTCTTTCGCTGAAAAGTTTTCCACCGCAAGCTTAATCAGGTTTCATTTGACCGCGAGGCGAATGAATGAGCTAACTGATACAAGTCATGGGACCTAGCGTCGTTGTATACCTGGTGCCCAATCATTCTCCACAGATTTGTCCCGGAAATGCACAGCCAAGCCGATTGCGCGATGGCACCGCGTTCGGTACCCTACCGAATCAGCCTATGCGAAAAACCATTGCGGTCGTGAACCAAAAAGGCGGAGTTGGCAAAACGACCACAGCGATCAATCTTTCTGCAGGATTTGCTCTCGAAGGCGTTCCCACCATGCTGATCGACTGCGATCCGCAGTCTAATTCTACCGGCGGCCTGGGTTTTTCCCGGGACGAGAATCGCTCCTCCACGTACACCGTGTTGATCAACGAATCGACCGTGGCCGAAGCTTCCATCGAGACTGGCATCGAAAATCTGAAGCTTCTTCCCAGCAGTAAGCACTTGACTGGCGCCAATGTTGAACTGGTGCATGCGGAAGATCGCGCCTTTCGGCTGCAAAAAGCGCTGGCAAAATACGAGGGGCCGGAACAGTTTTTCGTTCTCGACTGTCCGCCTGCACTCGATTTATTGACGTTGAATGCCCTCGTTTCCGCCGATTCCCTCCTCATTCCCATGCAGGCGGAATACTTTGCTCTGGAAGGTGTCAGCGAGCTGGTTCAGACTCTGGATCGGGTGCGCGATGGATTCAAGCCGGAGCTGGTGATCGAAGGAGTCGTCCTGACGATGTACGACGAACGCACTAACTTAGCGCAGCAGGTGACAGAGAACCTGAAAGAATTCTTCGGCGATAAACTATTGAAAACAAATATTCCTAGGAACATTCGCCTGGCAGAAGCGCCTAGCCATGGCAAACCTGTGCAGATCTATGAACCGCGTTCTCGCGGCGCAGAAAGCTATATGGAACTGGCGAGGGAAATACTATTGCGCAATAAGATTGAAAGCCCGCGCGAACTGGCCCGAAAGGCTGAATCAAAGCGCGCCAAAGACGGCGCCAAAGTTCGTTTCTGGCCCTATACCTGATGCGCTTGGCAGACGGCCATAATACTGGCTTTCTGGGGATTTGAATGAATACGTAAGGAGAACTTCGCTGTATGTCTCGAATTGAAGGAAAAACCCAAGGCAAAGTTGAGGCCCCGAAGCGCCGTGCACTCGGCAAAGGCCTGGAGTCGTTGCTGTCGACGCCTGCTCCTCCCGATGCCCCCCGCTCCCGAGTACACGCAGCCACGATGACCCATTCTGTAGACGATCCGTTTGAAGCCCGTGTAAGCGGTACCCCGCGGGAAGTGCCTACGGATGACATCGATCCCAATCCATACCAGACCCGCATGCAGGTGGACGAGCAGAAGCTGGACGAACTGGCCCGTTCCATCGTCGCCAATGGCGTGGTTCAGCCCATCATTGTTCGTCCGCTGCCAAACGGTCGCTTCCAGTTGATTGCCGGCGAACGTCGCTGGCGCGCTTCCATCAAGGCGGGCAAGGAGACCGTCCCCGCAGTTCTTCGTCAAGTAAGTGACGAGCAGGCGATGGAGATGACGATCGTCGAAAATCTACAGCGTGCCGACCTGAACCCAATGGAACAAGCCCGAGCCTATGATCGCCTGAGCCGCGATTTTCATATGACACAGGAGCAGGTGGCGCTGCGCACCGGCAAAGATCGTGCGACGGTGGCGAATTTCCTTCGACTTCTACGCCTTCCCGCCCCGGTTCAAGGCAAGGTGGAATCCGGCGAGCTCAGTTTCGGGCATGCGCGAGCGCTTCTCTCGCTCGATAGTGCGGAAGAAATTCTAAAGGCGATGACAAAGATCATCGCGCTGTCTATGTCGGTTCGGCAAACGGAAACATACGTTCAGGGACTGATGGATCCTGAACGAAAGCGCAAGAAAAGCGAAGAAAAGACAAAAGACCCCCTTGATCCCAATGTCCGCGAAGCGCAAGATCGTCTGCAGCGTCAACTGGGCCTGAAGGTCCGCATTGAGGACAAGAACGGCCGCGGTCGCGTCATGATCGAGTATTCCGGCTTGGAAGACTTCGACGCCCTCATGGCCGCTCTTGGAGCGGCGGTCTAGAGCTTGAACCTCTTCGCATGTTCCCTCGTATGGTTCCCATGAGGATTGCCCTGCCTTTATGAAGCTCGCACAATGGTTGTTTCGTTTTCGACGCGTGGCTCTTATCACGATTTTTGTCGTCGCGTTCTGGGCGCCATGGGAACGCTTCGGCGGCGCGCATCCCGGCTCCACATGGCTTTGGCTGGCCGGCACTCTTGAAGCCCTGGGCTTTTTCCCCATCGCTACTTCTACCATCGTAGTCATCGCGATGGCGACATTAGCGCTGTTGCTCGCGGCGCTGGTACGCACCTGGGCGACCTCGTATCTGGGATCAGATGTGGTGTTCGATAAGGACCTGCACGCGGAACGAGTGGTTGCCGATGGACCGTATCGTTACGTACGCAACCCTCTCTATGTGGGAACGTGGTTGTTGACCGCGGCTCTGTCCATCTTGATGCCTCCTGGCGGCGCGCTTTTCGCACTGGTGACCGTGACACTGCTCATCCTTGCATGGGTATTTGCCGAGGAACGAAAGCTGACCACCGAGCGGGGCGACGCCTACACCGCGTATCTGAAAAAGGTTCCACGGTTTTTTCCGTCCGTTGTGCCAAGGGTTCCCGCAGGCACAGCGCGGCCCCATTGGCTGCAGGGTTTTCTTGGAGAAGTTCATCTCTGGGGAATGACGCTAACTTACCTGATCTTTGCCCATCGATACAACGTAACCATCTTGGAGCAAGGAGCCCTGATCGCAGTGGGGATCACGTTCCTGGTGCGCGCGGTCTGGCGACCTGCGATACCAGAACACGCTTAGATTTTCTGGCCAGATGCTCGCGACCACGCCAGTAATGCGCCGATACACAATCTGGCGCAGGGTAGGTGAGTGAACCCTTATCCCTGCGCCGTGGCAGCATCTGGGCCAACTGTTATGTCGTAGCCCGTGCAGCGATTGCTTGAAACTTCATGCCGCTCCTGAATTACTTCTTGGCGGGCGCGATTGCATCCTTGGCGGCCTTGGCCACGCGGAACTTGACCACGGTCTTCGCCTTGATCTTGATCGCTTCCCCGGTCTGCGGATTGCGGCCGATGCGGGCTTTCCGCTCTGCCTTCACCAGACGGCCCAACCCTGGAATGACAAAGAGTCCGTTTTTCTTGGTTTCCTTGACGGCGGTATCCGCCAGCAGATCCAGAAATCCTGCTACCTGCTTGTTCGTCAATTCAAGTTTCTCGGCCATGTGCCGAACGAGTGCTGTTTTGGTCATACCTGCTGCCATAGTTTGTCTTCCTCCTGATACCAGCAGTGGCTGTGCCACTGCGGCTTTTGTTTTGACTTCTGTCGACCGTGTCGCCGCCCTTGGAGCGTCGCACAAAATGCGAGGATCGCAAGCATTGATGCGGGTCTAAAGAAACCCTTCCGCCGTTTACCTTGCGGCTTTCCGCAGGATTTGTCAACGGAAAACAGCGCATTTCCACAGGTTTTCTTCGGTTTTTCTCGGTTTTCTTCTGGAATTGGCCCGATTTTTGCCGGTTTTCGCCTCGGTATACTCCCGAAACCCGCTTGAATGCGCGCTTTCGTTGCGTCTTGAGAGTAGACAAATTCTACCGCGTTTTGTTGCGCAAGAAATGCCATTTCCCCGTGCAAAAGCAGTATCAGACAGGGTTCTCGCTATACTAGCCTAAGCGACATCAATCCAAAAGGAATCGAGAAACATGCCGTCCACACCTCAGACGCCGGAGCAGGTCCACAGAGTGGCGGAGCCGGTGCCATTAGAGCAAGTATTGCGGGTCGCGGAACTGGCGCAGCTGGAACTCCGCGAAGACGAGCAGCAGGAGATGCTGCGCGACCTGAATGCCATCCTCGGCCACGTTGCCCAGTTGAACGAACTGGATACTCGCGATGTACCGCCCATGACGCAGGTGAATGCCGTGATGCATGGTGATGCCGAGGCGTCTGATGGCGCGGTGGATGCCGGTAACGTGCTGCGCGACGATTCGGTTCGTCCCTCGCTCGATCGCGCGAAGGTGATGGCAATGGCGCCGGAAACTGATGGCACCTACTTTAAGGTTCCAAAGGTGATTGAACGGTGACGCCCGTCCGGCGCGCTCGCAACCTGCACCGATAAATTTTCGTAAGGGAAAAGAATGGCAGAACTGAAGTCCACTTCTAGCGTCGCTTCGCAGCATGAGCCACGTACCATTCGCTCCGCACGGCATGCCATTGTCAGTGGCGAAACAAGCGCGGTCGCTTTGGCCGACTCCTACTACGACACCATCGCAGCGGAAGATCCCAAGATCCACGCATGGCTGTCGCTGAGCCGCGAGCGCGCCACCGCGCAGGCGTATCGCATCGACGAGTTGGCGCAGTCGGGTGACTTGGCGAACGAAGAAGCGTTGCCGCTGGCCGGTGTCCCCATCGGCATTAAAGATGTTCTGGTGATGCAGGGCGCACCAGCAACCGCAGGCTCGAAGATTTTGGAGAATTACCGTCCGCCCTACGATGCTACAGCGGTGGCCAAGCTGGCTGCGGCAGGCGCGGTGCTGCTGGGCAAATTGAACTGCGATGAATTCGCGATGGGCTCGTCGAATGAAAATTCCGCGTATGGACCGGTGCACAATCCGCGCTCTCTCGATCGTGTTCCGGGTGGTTCCAGCGGAGGCTCCGCAGCGGCTGTCGCCGCCAACATGGCGGTGGCGACACTCGGAACAGATACCGGCGGTTCCATTCGCCAGCCAGCCTCGTTTTGCGGAGTGGTAGGTCTATTGCCTACGTATGGCCGCGTGTCGCGCTACGGATTGATCGCCTTTGCTTCGTCGCTGGATCGCGTGGGTCCGTTCACGCATACGGTGGAAGACGCAGCTATACTTCTGCGCGTTCTCGCGGGTCCCGATCCAATGGATGCGACCAGCGCGCACCAGCCGGTGCCGAATTATTCGGCAGCATTTAACACCCCGGTGAAAGGTCTGCGGATTGGCATTCCGGATGAATATTTTGCTGAGGGTCTCGACGAAGAAGTACGCGCTGCTGTAGAAAAAACCGCGGATGCGTTGCGAGCCGCCGGATGCACGCTGCACAAAGTTTCCCTGCCGCATACCCGCTATGCCGTCGCCACGTATTATGTGCTCGCAACCGCTGAGGCCAGCTCCAACCTGGCGCGATTCGATGGTGTGCGCTATGGACTGCGCGCGGAAGATGCATCCACGCTGAGCATCATGTATCGCCGCACCCGTGACCAGGGATTTGGCAAAGAAGTGAAGCGTCGCATCCTGCTGGGGACGTACGTGTTGAGCGCGGGATATTACGATGCCTACTATCGCAAGGCGCAGCAGGTGCGCACACTCCTGACTCGCGATTTTCTTGAGGCCTTCACCCATGTCGACGCGATTCTGACGCCGACCGCTCCCACGCCCGCATTTCGACTCGGCGAAAAAACTGACAACCCGCTGGAAATGTATCTGGCGGATATCTATACCGTGACCGCGAATTTGGCGGGTATTTGCGGCATCTCAGTTCCCTGCGGCAATTCCTCTGCTGGCCTGCCGATTGGCGCACAAATTCTCGGCAAGCATTTCGACGAAGCCACAGTGCTTCGCGTCGCGCACGCAGTCGAGCAAGTGCAGTGATGAACCCCGACGCAAAAAATGCATCCGCGAGCGCAAAAGATCGATTGATCGTTGCACTGGATGTTCCCACAGCGACGCAAGCGAGAGAATTAGCGGCACAACTTCGAGGCACGTGCCGATGGGTAAAAGTCGGCCTGGAGTTGTATCTCGCCACAGGCACCGCGATGGTGGAAGAACTGACCGCGCAGGGCTTCTCCGTGTTTCTCGATCTGAAATTTCATGACATTCCTAATACGGTCGCGGGTGCGGTTCGTTCTGCGGCATCGATGGGCGCATCGTTGCTGACGATCCATGCCGCAGGTGGACCTGCGATGCTGCGCGCAGCGGCAGAGGCTGCGGCCGCGACAAAGAATGCTCCGCAACTGCTCGCTGTCACAGTACTGACCAGCATGGATAAAGAACAGCTCGCCGCCATCGGAATCGAAACCACGGCAGCCGACCAGGTACTTCGCCTGGCACGCATGGCCGTCGATTCGGAGATTCATGGGCTGGTTTGCTCGCCGGAAGAAGTTGCGCTTCTGCGTCACGACCTGGGTGCTCAACCAAGACTAGTAGTTCCAGGCATTCGCCCGGCAGGCGCTGCGTTCGGCGATCAAAAGCGCATTGCAACTCCAGCGGATGCTATTCAAGCCGGCGCTAGCCAACTCGTTGTCGGTCGACCGATTACTCAGGCCGCCGATCCAGCAATGGCGGCGCAAGTCATCCTCGACGAAATCGCCACAGCCATCTAAGAGGAAAACCGTTGCAATACTCTCGGTCCGGCGACCCCCGAAGGCGCCGTGCAACGTCGTCGCATCGCGTGGCATCTATCTGTGCATTCATCGCGCGATTTTCGTGTCGTGGACACGCCGATGAAAAAGCACATTGACGAAAGCCTGCAACAAAAACCGCTCTCTAATCACCGGTTCGACAGACGCCGCTAGAGCGTCGACCAATCTCAAGGATTTTAAGACTCCAACCGTTTTTCGAGGCCACTCACGTGACACATCCATTGTTCCACCGTACGGCTGCGCGCTGCCTTGGTATCACTGCCGCAGTGACACTGCTCGCTGTTTCCCTGCCTGCCCTGGGTTTTTCGGCCCAGACGGCGGCCTCTCCCTTGGTGACTCTGCCCGGCAACGTCCGCCCGGATGCGAAGTCCGCGATCGATGAAGGCGCGGTCGATGGCAGCATGCAGCTGGACCACATGCTGCTGCAGTTGCAGCGCCCGGCCGATCGAGAAGCCGCGCTGGAAGCAAGAATGGAAGCGATGTACCAACCCGGCAGCCCGGATTTTCATCACTGGCTGACCGCCGAAGAGATAGGACAGCAATACGGCCCGGACCCGGCAGACATTCAAAAAGTTACGCAGTGGCTGCAGAGTTATGGATTGCAAGTGAACGGCATTTCCAAGAGCGGTCTGGTGATCGATTTTTCCGGGACGGTCGCGCAAGTGACATCCGCGATGCACGTCGCACTGCACAACGTGATCGTCAACGGGAAAAAGCACTTTGCGAATATGCAGAATCCACAAGTCCCGGCGGAGTTTGCCAACTTGATCGTTGGGGTGTCGTCGTTGAACGACTTTCGCCCCAGGCCGGCGCACAGAGCGATCAGTTCGGGACGGATTGATTCCATTTCGAGAGCCGTGGTGCTACACGGAACGCAGGAAACAAATGCCGCCACTTCATCGCCGGGCTTCACCGTCAACTCCTCCTATCAGTTGGTAGTCCCCAACGATCTCCACACGATTTACAACTTCGATGGTGTCTACAGCAAGGGAATCACCGGCAACAAGCAGCAAGTGGTTTTGCTTGAAGACAGCAATGTGTATTCGACGAACGATTGGTATGTATTCCGCAAGACTTTCGGCCTGAGCAAATACACGCACGGCTCATTCACTCAGATTCATCCCGGCGGATGCAAGGATCCTGGGGTGGTTGTCGGCAACGATGCCGAGTCAACTATTGATGCTGAGTATGCAAGCGCGGCAGCGCCGGACGCAGCTATTGTCGTTGCTTCCTGCGCCGACACGAAAACGACATTCGGAGGTTTGCTGGCCCTGCAGGCGTTAATCGATGGAAGCGTTCCACCCGCAATTGTCAGCATCAGCTATATCGAGTGTGAGGCTGCGCTGGGTGCTGCGGGCAATGCGACCTATCGTTACACCTATCAACAAGCGGCTGCGGAGGGCGTTTCGGTTTTTGTTGCCTCTGGCGATGGCGGGGCTGCCAGCTGCGACACCGACCAGCCGGCGGCGAAATACGGCATCGCGGTGAATGGATTTGCTTCGACGCTGTACAACGTGGCTGTCGGTGGCACCGATTTCGGCGACAGTTATGCCGGGACCAATGCGCAGTATTGGAACGCGACCAACAATTCCATCTATGGCTCGGCGAAATCCTACATACCGGAGATCCCGTGGAACGATTCCTGCGCCAGCACATTGATCTCCAACGTTGAGGGCTACAACGTGCCGTACGGAAAAGACGGCTTCTGCAACTCCGCAACGGGTGAGATGTACTTTTTGACGACCGGAGCCGGAAGCGGCGGTCCCAGCGGCTGTGCGTACGGCGAGACCTCTCCCAAGGCAAACACAGCGGCGGTCAGCGGCAGCTGCAGGGGTTACGCCAAACCTGTTTACCAGGCGGGCGTCTTCGGCAACCCGAACGATCATGTCCGAGACTTGCCGGACGTTTCACTATTTGCCGGTAACGGCGTGTGGGGACACTACTATGTGTTCTGCTATTCCGATCCAGCGAACGGTGCCGGTGGCGCGCCATGTACAGGCAATCCAGCGAACTGGGCCGGTGGAGGCGGAACATCGTTCGCGGCTCCCGTCGTGGCTGGTGTGCAGGCGCTGGTGAACCAGTCGCAGGGCTCTCCCCAGGGCAATCCAAACTACGTGTACTATGCGTTGGCGAAGTTGGAATTTGGCGGGACCGGAAAAAATTCCTGCATCGCTACGCTCGGGAAGGACAGCGAATCTTCCTGCATATTTCATGACGTTGCTCAAGGCGACATGGACGTGAACTGCCTGGGCAAATTTAACTGCTACAAACCATCCGGCACAAATGGGGTATTGTCGACAACGAGCAAAGCATACTCCAAGTCTTACGGCAGCCGAGAGAGCTGGGATTTTGCCACTGGAATCGGCACGTTAAACGTCGGCAACCTGATTAAGAACTGGAACTCCGCGTTCCGATAGGCTCACGAGGTTTCTTGTGATGCAAAAAGGGCAGGCGCGAAGCCCGCCCTTTTTCTTGCGTGTTGCCTCAGAGCACAGGTTATCGCGACAGGGTTTTCTTTCCCGAGACCTTCACCGTGGCTGACACGCCGTTGGCATCCGCCCCGGGCTGGCTGCCGCCGACGAACAGCGTGTAGCTTCCGGGCAGAATCACGCGATCGCCATTCTCCAGCACCTGGCTCCATTGCCGCGCATCCACTTTGATTTGAACGGGCACAGTCGCGCCGGCGGCCACATGTACGCGCGCAAATCCTGCGAGCGCATGAATGGGGCTGGTCTTGGTTTTCGGGTAGGTTAGATACAATTCCGCCACCTCGTCTCCATCGACCTTTGACGTGTTGGTGACGTCCACATCCACCGTGAGAGGATCACCGGCTTTCAGTTTCTCTGTCGACACATGCAGTTTGTCGAATTTGAACTGTGAATAGCTCAAGCCAAATCCAAAACCATACAGCGTTGCGCCGTGGAAGTAGCGATAGGTGCGATCGGCCATCGAGTAGTCGGTAAACGGCGGCAGCTCATCGGTCGAGCTATAAAACGTAATCGGCAATCGACCCGCGGGATTGTTTTTGCCAAGCAGCGTGTTGACAATCGCCTGACCGCCACGAGCACCGGGATACCACGCTTCAAGAATTGCGTTAGCGTGTTGCGCAGACCAGTTCACCGCCAGCGCGGAGCCATTCATCAAGACAACAATCAACGGCTTACCGGTAGCGGCGACGGCCTGCAGCATCTGCACCTGCACATCAGGCAGATTGATGGAAGTGCGATCGCCGCCGGAAAATCCCGGAATGTGAATCGGCATTTCTTCCCCTTCAAGCCGCGGAGAAATTCCGACGAATGCAACTACGGCATCGGCCTGCTTCGCGGCGTCGACCGCCTGCCTACGCAGCGCGTCTACTGGCGGTTGCCAGTTGAAACTTACCCCAGCGCCGAACAGCGGAGATTGATGGGAGTATTCCATGCGAAATTCATGCGGCTTGGTATCGGCAAAATGCACTTTGAATTCTGCCGGACTTTCGTGTTCGTTTTTGTTGTGAGATGTACCGGACGATATCTGCTTGCCATCGATCCAGACGCTGTAGCTTTCAATGTTGTCGCAGGGATAGCAGTCGGTCAGCTTCACCTGGAAGGTAATGTCGCCGGCTACGGGCGGTGTCAATGTGCCAGTCCAGCGAACAGAAAATGCTTTGCGTGGAATGCGGTTAGGATACGGGCTCGCGGCATCCCAATTGCTGTCGATGTTGTCCGACGTCGACGTGATACCGGACCCGGAAAATTTTGGATTGGGAAATGCTGTCTCCGTCAGGCCTTCCGCGCCATTGGCTGTATGGAAGACATCCGGCGGTACCGGCAAGCTCATCTGCTCCACGTAGGGCGCGCCCTGCACGTCGAGAATGCGAAAGCGTTTTTGCGCAGCCAGCGTTTTGAATGCCATCAGCGGAGTTTCGGGATCGATTGGCGTTCCGTTGTAATTACCTTCGAGCGCTGCCAATGCAGCTGCATTCGGCCCGATCACCGCAATGGTCTTCACATTCGCGCCGAGCGGCAACACTCCGTCATTTTTCAGCAGCACCATCGACTCATCGGCGGCCTTCAAATCGAGTCGCGCGTGCGTGGGCGCAAATACGACGGAGCGATTCAGCGCCTGCATAGGCTGGTCCTTCATTGGTGCAAGAATTCCCATGCGAATGCGCGCTGTCATCAGGCGCTTTACGGCGTTGTCAATTTCGCTTTCCTTGATCAGCCCGTCGTGAACCGCTTTGACCAGCGTGGCATATTCGTCTCCGCAACTCAGGTCGGTTCCAGCACGCACGGCATCGACAGAGGCCTGCTCGATTGACGGTGCATACTTGTGGCCGTTGGCGATGTCGCTGATGGCGCCGCAGTCAGACACCACGTAGCCGTTAAACTTCCAGTCGCCGCGCAGGGTTTTCTGTAGCAACATGGTGTTGGCGCAGGCCGGCACTCCGTCGACTGCGTTATAAGCGCACATGATGGAGTCGGCGTGGCCATCGACAATGGCGGCGCGAAAGGCCGGAAGATAGGTGTCTTCCAGATCGTGCGCCGAGACATCCACGTTGAAACGATGCCGCTCCGGTTCCGGACCGCTGTGCACGTCGAAGTGCTTGGGTGTGGAGATGGCTAGATACGTATTTGGATCGTCGCCCTGCAGGCCGGTCACAAACTGGATGGCAAGCTGTCCGGTCAGGAATGGATCTTCGCCATATGTCTCCTGCCCGCGACCCCAGCGCGGATCGCGAAAGATGTTTACGTTCGGTGACCAGAAATCCATGCCGAAAAAGATAGCGTGATTGTCTTCTCGTACCGCGGAGTTGTATCGCCCGCGCGCCTCGATCCCGATCAGGTGCGCTTCTTCGTGGATCAGCGGAGCGTCCCATGTTGCCGCCATGCCAATGGCCTGCGGAAAGACGGTGGCGTATCCGGATCGCGCGACGCCGTGCAGCGCCTCACTCCACCAGTCGTACTCGGCCACGCCGAGCCGCGGAATCGCAGCCGCGTGGTTCTGCATCTGCGAAACTTTTTCTTCCAACGTCATCTTCGATACCAGATCGTCGACCCGTTGCCGGATCGGTACCGCTGGATTCAAATAGGGAGCGGTTTTATCGGTGGTGGCTTGAGCAAAACAGCCGGGCGCGAGGATCAGCAGCGCACATGCAGCAGCCGATGCTGCAGCAGAGCAGAGTTTCAGTCGGCCATGACCAACAGCGAGCAAAATCGATTTAGACATAATCTTTCTCCTTCTTTCGCGACGAAAAAATCTCTATCCAGCAGGCGTCTATCAATCTACTGTGCATCGCTCGGCATGACAAACGAGAGTCGGATCGAAGTTGCCGAGCGGAGCTGGGGGGTTGCCTGCGAATTGTGGCAATTTGGAGCTGCGAAATATTTGGAAAGGTAGTTGCGAGCGGGAGCAAACATGCATCCTAATGCCGGGAGACTATATCGAATGACCGCCCACAAGTCAGTCATTACAGCTACGCTTTCCGTGGGGCTTCTTTTCGGCGTGGCGGCTTGCCATGGAAAACCGAACCCGAGCGCTGCGACACAACCGTTAGCGACTCAAAGCGACCAGGGAGATCCTGCCGACGCCAACAACGCGCCAGTCAACGGACCCGCGTCCGCCTATGACAATGACGCCGCGCCCACCGCGACGCAGGCTCCATCGAACCAGTCTTACTCATCGCAGCCGGCCGCACCGCAGCAATACAGCCAGAATGAGCCGCCTCCTCCTCCGCAGGACCAGGCTGGCTATGACCAGGCAGGTGGCTACGCCGCCGGCGACTACGACTATAACGAGGATCAGCAGGAAGTCTACGCTCCTGAGCCGCCGCCGCCGATGCCGGAGTACGAGCAGCCCTACTGCCCAGGCAACGACTACATTTGGACGCCGGGATATTGGTTCTGGTCGCCGGCCGGATATTACTGGGTGCCGGGAGCGTGGGTGCTGGCGCCGTATGTAGGAGCGCTATGGACGCCGGGATACTGGGGATTCTCGGGCGGCCGCTACGGCTGGCATTACGGCTATTGGGGGCCGTATGTCGGCTTCTACGGTGGCATCAATTACGGCTATGGCTATTTCGGAAACGGTTATCGAGGTGGCTATTGGAACCGCGGCGCGTTTTATTACAATCGCTCCATTACGCGCGTGAATAATAACGTTCGTTACGTCTACACGCGCAACGTCAGCTATAACAACCGTACCCGCGTCAGCTACAACGGCGGCAAAGGCGGGCTGAATGTTCGGCCGAATCAGTCGCAATTGAATGCGGCGAAGGCCCGTCGCTTCGGGGCGATTCCAGCGCAACGCCAGCTGGTAAGGCAGGCACAAGGCAACCATTCGCAGTTTGCGAAGTCAAACAACGGCAAGCCAGCCGAGGTCGCTTATACTCGCCCGGTCAACGGCGGTCGCAAAGCTCCCGCGGCACGACCGCAGGATTTTCGCCCGGCTGGCGGGACACATCCAGCAAACAATGCACGACCCGCGAACGGCGGACGTCCCGTGACCTCGACACGGCCGGCACCGCAGCAGCGACCCGAATCGAGGCCTACGCAGTCGCGTCCTGAATCACGATCGACCCAGCCTAGACCAGAATCGAGACCTGCGCCTGAACCGAGGCCTGCAAGCAGACCCGAGCAACCTCGTCCGGAGGCACGACCGGCGCAGCCTAGACCAGAATCGCGACCTGCGCCACAGCAGCGGCAAGAATCCCGACCTGCGCAGCCCCATCCGGAGTCGAGGCCGGCACCGCAACACGAGCAACGCCCTCAGGCGCGGATTCAATCGCATCCTGCATCTCAGCATCACCAACCGGAGAGCCATCGCCCGGGATGACGCTGGTTTAGAACAAATCGGGAATGGTGTGGAAGGCGATGCGGGTTGGCGCGGCGGCCTTCGCTAAATGCATGCTGGCGAAGTAAAGCGTCTCCGTCCCGTATTTCTGATTCATTTGATCCATGGTCGCCGCCAGCTGATCGCGGCTGGCCTCACGATCCAGAGTGCTGAACAGACTCAGGGTGTGCAGTTCCTCCGGCACCAGGTGGGTCAGCGTGACACTGACCAGAAACGGCTTCTCGTAAAGGGGGCCCACGGGGCGCAGCGACCATAATTTTCGCAGTCCTTCAATGAGTGTCTGCGAGTCCTGGCATTCGACCAGCCGCAGTTGTTCGGTCCAGGTCTGTTGCGGGATTCCGGAGCCATGTTTGCCCGTGGCAGCGTCTTTCGGCACCGTAAACCGCAGTGAAAGGGTCATACCCGCAGCCCATAATTTCCGCATTCGCAAACGCATCGCTGCTTTATGCAGCAGTTTATGCGCGGTGGCGTACGTGCCTTCCAGGTTGCGCAACTCCGGCCCCAGAACATGTTCGTGGCCGATTGACTTCGGGTGCTCCAGGTCGGCATCGTGGAAGTCTTCTCCGCGCAGCCAATGCCAGAGCCGTTCGCCCTGCACGCCGCCCCATGCCTGGCCGAGTTGCTCCGCGTTCAAGGCCAGCAAATCGTCCATGGTTTTCACGCCGTGGGCGTTCAATCGTCGCTCCATCCGGCCCCCGATTCCAACCAGATTGCGCAGTTGCAGACGCAGCAAAGCGTGGGGAAGCAGATCCCGCGTCAACGCGATCAAGCCATCCGGCTTTTCCATGTCAGAGGCAATTTTGGCTAGATAACGATTTGGCGCCAAACCGATCGAGCAGCAGAGTGTGGATCCGACCTGCTCGCGAATTGAGGATTTGATCCTTCGAGCTATGGCCATGGCGGACAACAGCGGCTGCTCGCGACCGATCAGCTCGCACGCCATTTCATCGATGGATCGAACGGAAGATACCGGCAGGCAGCTTTCTACCGCCTCGACGACGCGGCGATGATAGTCCACGTAGAGTTCATGGCGTGCCTCGATCAGGATGATCCAGGGACACAACCGTTTAGCTTCACCTACCTGCGTGCCCGTTTTCACGCCGAAGGCCTTCGCTTCATAACTGGCCGCGATGCAGCAGGTAGTATCCGCCATTAACGGAACCACTGCGACCGGGCGATTGCGAAGATCAGGCTGAATTTCCTGTTCGACAGATGCAAAGTAGGAATTGAGATCCAGAAATAGCCATCGTACGCGTGGCGGCTCGGACACTCGCGTGGTCGACTGCATCGAATTTCCGTTCGAGAGCGCCATCGAATTCGCTAATCCTTCGCCTTATTCTGCTCCAGTTGATCACCTCGATGCAACGGGCCCTCGCATTTCGCATAATGATCGCAGCGTTTTACAGAAAATTAGCTTTAGATTCATTTTTTTCAATCCAAAGTCAACCTGAGTTCGTATTATGGAATCTATCGAGACAAAGGTATCAACTTCGACACGAGGTGTGGCGCTATGGCTTGGGCAACGTTTCGCGAAGGATGGCAGTTTCTCGAACCTGCATTGCCGCTGGTGATGGGTGGTGCAAGCGTACTCATCCTGCTTGGGTGTGCTGTAGCCAGCTGGGTTTGCCCTTCCAGAAAAGAAGATTGCCTGTTCCATCGCCACGTGATGTAAACGGCGTTCGTGCCGAATGTCGCGGTTCCGCACAAACAGCGTCGCCTGCTGCAAATTTCCTGATCTGATCTGTGTCAACATCCGCTTTCTTCAGCCTCTTTCCTGTTCGCGCATGTTCTGTGGTGCCAATCTCTCTATAATCCAGTCGTGACCGTACAAGCGAAACTTCAGGAACTGGAACGCCGCAACGCCCTGGCCGAAGAGGGTGGAGGCGCGGCTCGACGCGAGCGTCAACATCGCGAGGGCAAGCTGTCGGCTCGGGAACGCATTGAACTGCTGCTGGACCATGGAACGTTTGAAGAGATGGACCGCCTGGTCACCCACCGCTGTACCGACTTCGGGATGGAGGAGCAGAAGATCCCCGGCGATGGCTTTATTACTGGCCATGGCCGGATTCACGGGCGCATCGCATTTGTCTTCGCGCAGGATTTCACCGTTTTCGGCGGGTCGCTCTCCGAAACCAACGCCGCCAAAATCATCAAAATGATGGAAACCGCCATGAGGGTCGGCGCGCCAATCATCGGGCTGAACGATTCCGGCGGGGCGCGCATCCAGGAAGGCGTCGTTTCGCTCGCCGGCTATGCCGATATCTTTTTGCTCAACGTGCAAGCGTCGGGAGTGGTGCCGCAGATTTCCGCCATCATGGGACCGTGCGCAGGCGGCGCCGTGTATTCTCCCGCCATCACAGACTTTACTCTGATGGTCGATCAAACCTCCTACATGTTTGTGACCGGTCCGGACGTGATTAAAACCGTCACCCATGAAGAGGTGACGAAAGATGCGTTAGGTGGCGCAATCACACATAACGAGAAATCCGGCGTCGCGCACATGATGGCGCATGACGACGCGGAATGCCTGGCGATGATTCGCGAGCTGATGACGTTTTTGCCGCAGAACAACCTGGAAGATCCGCCGCGCAAGGCAACAGAGGATCCCAGCGATCGCGCAGATGCGGATCTCGACACGTTGATTCCGGACCAGCCGACCCAGGCATATGACGCAAAGCTGGCCATTCAGCACATCGTCGACGACGGATATTTTTTTGAAATACACGAGCGCTATGCGCGCAATGTTGTCGTTGGATTTGCGCGGATGAACGGTCGTCCGGTCGGCATTGTGGCGAATCAGCCCTCGGTTCTCGCCGGTGTTCTCGATATCAACGCCAGCAGCAAAGCGGCACGCTTCGTGCGATTCTGCGATGCGTTCAATATTCCGCTGATCACGCTGGAAGACGTTCCCGGCTTTCTTCCTGGCACGCAGCAGGAGCATGGGGGCATCATTCGCCATGGAGCGAAATTGCTGTATGCATATGCCGAAGCCACGGTTCCCAAGCTGACGGTGATCATGCGCAAAGCCTATGGTGGCGCCTATTGTGTGATGAGCTCAAAACATCTGCGCACAGACCTGAACCTGGCATGGCCGACGGCGGAGATTGCCGTGATGGGTGCCGAAGCGGCCGTCAACGTTGTGTATCGGCGCGAAATGGAAGAGAGCGTTCGACAGGCGCAAGCGGTCTGGCCCTCTGGCCGCGCCTTCACAGAAAAAGATAAAGCAAAAATTCTTGCCGATACGCGTCAGGAGAAAGTCCACGAGTTTCGCGAGCGATTTGCCAATCCGTATGTCGCCGCAGAACGCGGTTATGTGGACGCGGTGATTCGTCCCAGCGAAACGCGATTGCGCTTGATTCGCGCGCTTGAAATGCTGGACACTAAGCGCGAAAAAAATCCTCCCAAAAAACACGGCAACATCCCGCTATAGGGACGAAGCAGGTTCCTCTGACAACAACGCCTCGAAGTGGGTTGTACTACTCCTTGAGGCTGAAGGTGTACATCATTCCGCTGGAGGCGAGATTTTTCGAAGCGAACGCGCCCGGGGGAAAAAACCGTACTCACCTGGGGCCAACGGCGCAGTGAGGGTGATTTTGTAGGTCAGCGGAGCGACTTTGACGGATTGGAAATCGACCAAGTCGCAAGACGCACCTGTAGAGGAATGGAATGCTCCGCCTGTGACCGACCGAAACTCGCGATATTTAGATTTTGTGTGAAGGTGTAGTAATTGATATTCCGCAGGAGCATCTCCATCTCGCACGACAATTAAGAAATCCAACGGCGTGGTGAGAGAGGTCGGACTATGCTCGCCATTGATGTGTCCGTTGATGTCTCCTTTGACAATTCCATCCGTCGCAAGAGATTTCATAAATCCACCGGTCTTGGTGTTCACCACTTCCGCCTGAAGATTGGTGTAGACGCCTTGCGACCCGTAGTACACCCCGATATCGGTAGGGTACTCACTTCGACCTATGTTCGGCGTCGGTGGTGCCGCAGGCGCATTCTTAGCGATCATTGCCGCCATCACCGCATCGGACACGCCCGCTTGCTTCAGGGCGATCAGGTCATTCGCAGACAAAGAAAAATGGGCTGGCTGCGAGTTGATGGAAGAGATGACGATCGAATCGCTCATCCCCGCCTTCACCATTTTGATAACGGAATCGTTGGTGTTGCTAAACTGCTGCGCGGCCGCGATGCCAAGGCTGAGAGCGAGAATTACAAAAAGGAAGCGAGTCTTCATGTTTTCATTTCCTTGAACTCAAAAGGTGGAAAATTCGATCAAGTCTAGCATTCGCAACGCGCGTCGTCATCACGATTCCTGGCTTATGGAGTCCGCATAGCAATCGAAGACCCCTTTCCTTCATCAACCCAATCGCGTCAGAACTGCATCTCTTTAAGATAAGAGTCAAGACTGGAGGCACTCCCCCAATGCAGCACTCTTCCTCTTCTTCGCCCCGGGTTTCACTTCCCTTTACAGATCGTGAACTCCCAGCCGCTGCGCGCGTGATAGGCGCAATCCCAGCGGACGAAGTCGTGAGCGTGTCCGTCATCGTAAAACGAAAACAGCCGCTCGATCTTCCCAGCCTGCGCGGTCGGCATTTGTCACGCAGGGAATTCACCAGCAAGTATGCCTCGAGCGTGGAGACGTTCGATCAGTTACGCCGCTTTGCGGAACAACATGGATTGTCCATCGATGCCAATGCGTCGAGCCTCGATCGTCGTACCCTGGTCCTGACCGGCATGGCAGAGCAGATGCAGCAGGCTTTTGGAGTGGAGCTGCAGCAGGTGGAGCATGAGGGTCGGCACTATCGCGTTCACAAGCAGCCCGTGAGTATGCCGAAGGAATACGCTTCTATGGTGGACGCAGTGCTGGGACTGGACACGCGGCCGCAAGCGCAATCGCATCTTCGCAAGCTGAAAGATTTGCGACCGGCAGCGGCGGATGCGCAAAGCTATCTGCCGCGACAGGTGGCTGAGTTTTATAATTTCCCGACAGACGTGGACGGCAGCGGCGAAACCATCGCCATTCTTGAGCTGGGGGGCGGATTCACGACGGCGGATATTCAGCAATATTTTCAGAACCAGAACATCACTCCGCCGCAGGTGATTGCGGTTTCAGTGGATGGAGGCACAAACTCGCCGACGAATCCCAGCGGCGCCGACAGCGAGGTGATGCTGGACATTGAAGTGGCCGGAAGCGTGGCTCCAGCGGCGAGAATTGCCGTGTATTTCACTCCTAACACTGACCAGGGATTTATCGATGCATTGACCACGGCAATTCACGACACTGCTAATCATCCCTCGGTGATTTCGATCAGTTGGGGCGGTCCGGAATCAAGCTGGACGCAGCAGGCGATAACCGCGTTGGACGATGCATGTCAGTCTGCGGCGGCATTGGGCATCAGCATTACGGTAGCGTGCGGAGATAGCGGGTCCACAGATGGCGTCAGCGATGGAAAGAATCATGTCGATTTTCCTGCGTCCAGTCCGCATGTGCTGGCGTGCGGAGGCACGAAGATTACCGTTAGCGGAAACACGTTGACGAACGAAGTGGTTTGGAACGATGAAGCGCAAAACGGCGGCGCGACGGGCGGTGGAGTCAGCACCGTGTTCGCGCTGCCCACTTGGCAGCAGAATGCGAATATTTCAGGCGCAACCAATGGCGGCAGCGGACGCGGATTGCCTGATGTTGCGGGAGATGCTGCACCGGCGACCGGCTACTCCATTGAGGTGGACGGGGAGACAGAGGTGGTCGGCGGAACGAGCGCGGTTGCGCCGTTGTGGGCCGGGTTGATTGCGCTTTTGAATCAAAAGCTGGGCAAGCCGGTGGGATTTTTGAACCCACAAATCTATCCAATGCTGGGTACGGCAGCATTTCGCGACATCACACAAGGCACCAATGGCGCTTACAACGCAGGAGCGGGCTGGGATGCGTGTACCGGCCTTGGGTCCCCTGTGGGGAATATCCTGGAGACGAAGCTTTGAGCAGAGAATGTAACCACAACAGTTACATTGATTCTTCAGCTGGATGCAGGACAGGTTTTCCCTTCTCGTCGATATGAATCCTGCCCATCGGGTGATCGTGGTCGTGAGTAAACAAGACCAGCCATTTCTCTGGAATTGCGCGACGATAGAAGCGCTTGCGCTCTTCAATGCAGGTCAGCGGAAATAGATCGTAGCCCATGACCCAGGTACTATCCAGATGCGCGCTGGTCGGAATTAGATCCGAAATGTAAGTAGCGCGTTTGCCGGCCGAATCAATATGGATCGCCATCAACTGAGCTGTGTGGCCAGGAAACAATTCACATGTAATTCCTGGAACGATTTCAAAGATCTTCCCCGCAGTGTGGCCCTCCAGAAGCGTCATCTGACCGGATGCGATCAGCGGATCGTAATTGTCGCTGATGTAGCTGATGCGGTCACGCTCCAATTGCCGATGGCCATGCTCTACCTCCCCTTGATGAGCAAAGTAATGGGCATTGGGAAACATAGGAACAATCTGGCCGGATTCGCTGCGGACCGTATTCCATCCGCAGTGATCGAAATGCAGATGCGAGTTGATGACGACGTTGACTTCCTCTGGCCGCACGTCTGCGGCTTCCAAGCTCTCGGGCAGCAATTGACTCGACTGATAGATGTCACGCAGCTTGGGAGAAAGCTTATTGCCCAAACCAGTCTCAATGGCCACGGTATGGCGCCCGGTTCGTACAATCACGGTGTTCGCGCCTAACAGGATTCGGTTTCTCTCGTCGGCGGGAGCACGCTTCTCCCACAGCGGCTTGGGGATGACCCCAAACATGGCGCCGCCATCTAATAGGTAGGTTCCGTCGGTGCAGATTGTCAGTTCAAAGTCGCCGACTGTGGTGCGGCCTCGCACTAAATCACGGGTGTGCGGGCCCTCGGCTGGATGAGGCATATGCAGGTAACTCCTAATCTACTGATCGGCTGCTGTCGGCCGCAAGCCGGTTTCAAATTGCTGCAGAATTGCATCGAACAAATGAGTCCGCGCGGGTGATCCTGCAATCGAGTGAGTCTTGCGCGGATACAGCAACAACCTATATGGAACATTTGCAGTTACAAATTGCTGAATCATCTGAACGGTGTTCTGCATGTGAACATTGTCATCGCCGGTTCCCTGCACCATCAGCAGGCTTCCATGTAGATGAGATGCATTGGTGATAACGGAATCATCCTGATAGACGTTCTGATTTTCATCCGGCAGGCCGAGATAGCGCTCGGTATAGATGGAATCGTACAAGCGCCAATTGGTGACCGGCGCCACGCAAACGCCAGTGACAAACCGATCGGAGTGGGTCATGGCATACAGAGTGAAGGTACCGCCCCAGCTCCAGCCCCACCATCCCATTCGCTTCGCATCCAACTGTGGATATTGCTTCAGCACCTGATCGACCATGGTCAGCTGATCCTGCAGTTGTACCGGGCCGAAGTTGCGGTACGCGGCTTCCTGAAAGGTGCGATCGCGATTGCCAGTACCGCGGTTGTCGACATGCAGCACCGCGAACCCATGCTGCATCAAGAGCTGATCGAATAAGAAGCCCTGGCCGCCGAACTCGTTGCGCACAATCTGGGCATGCGGGCCGCCGTAGGGATTCACAATTAGCGGAACGCTGGCGGCCGCGTGAAGGCTGGGAGGCAACAGCAGTTCTCCATATAAGGTGGTGCCGTCGACGGCTTTGCCAGTAAACATGATCGGCGCGACCAGATTGTAACCATCCAGCGGACGAGAATTCCAGAAGGGTGTGCAGGAGCCTGTGACGCTGCAGGTGCTGACCACGGGAGGCTGCATCGTGCTGGAAGCAGAGTCAACATAGTGGGTTGCATCGGGTGACAGCGTAATGTGATGCACGCCGTGCATGGTGCTGATCAGTTTTTTGCCGGTGCCATCGAGGCCGACCTGCCACAGCATTTCTTCTCGCGGGTCGGTTTCGTTCGAGGTGTAGTAGACGATTCCTTTTTTCTGATCGATGCCGGCCACGCTCAGTACTTCCCAGTCGCCGTGGGTCAGTTGCCGCACCAAGGTCGCAGCGGATGCCGTGGGATCGGCAGCGTCGTAGCGATAGAGATAGAGATGGGTATTGCCGTCGCGCCAGCTTCTCCACAGGAACTGACCATTCTTTAAAAACCAGACATCATAGGCTTCGTCGAAAAATTTGTTGGCGGTCTCTTGCAGCACGCTGCGAATGGCGCCGGTTTCTGTGTTTGCAAAAAACAATTCAATGTGACAATGATCGCGGCGCAGCACCTCAATCCACACGTGGTGGCTGTCGAGCCAACCGAATCGTGGAATGTAGTCGTTGTGTTGGCTGACCGGCACGCGCAGCCACAGCGTATCGCCGCCATTGGCGCCAACAATGCCAACGCGCACGCCAGGGTTGGGATCGCCCGGCTGGGGATAGCGTTGCTGATAGACGGTGCTGTGGGTCGGAATCCAGTCTGTAATGGGATAGGTGGGGACAGTAGCCTCATCCATCTGCAGATAGGCGATGTGCTTCGAGTCCGGAGACCAGAAATAATTGCTGCGGGTGTCGAGTTCCTCCTCATACACCCAGTCGACTTCGCCATTCAGCAGCGTTGACTCGGTTGTGTTGGTCAGCGCGGCGGCGTGCTTGCTATCCAGCGACAGCACATGCAGGTTGTGGTCGCGGATAAAGGAAACGGATTTGCCATCGGGAGAAAATTTCGGATCGTCGCCGCTACCCGCACCGGTGTTGCCGGCGTCTACCGCTGTATCCTTCCGCATGTTGTAGATCCACAGGGTGCCGGTATTGTCGAACAGGATATGCTTCGAGTCCGGCGACCAATGGTAACTGGAGACATGATAGCGGGAGCGATGATCGCGATCGCGCTCATCGTTCTTTGCCCCATAGATGGCGGCCAGACGCGTTTCGGGTACAAGCACCGAGGCCGCGCCATTGGCCGCGTTGACGGAGATGACGTCATCGGGCTGGCCGTGCTCGTAGTCGTCGGAGAGATATGTCACGCTGTCACTGTCCGGACGCCAGAGATAATCCTGCGGGGCGCGCCCGAGCGGGCCACCGGGTTGCCAGATGTCGGCGTTGGTCCACGCCTTGCCTTGCCCCGGGGCTGTTATTTGGGCAATGGCGCTGAATGCGGCAAAACACAAGGCTACCAGCAGAAGCGCTTTTCGCATGCGGGTCAAAACTCCAGCCTCTATTGTATCGATGTCGTTAATCTCCATGCTTTGCAACTGGCGGCGACATGCTGGGGTGAAGATCGGATGCAACATCCCAGGAATTTTATGACTTGGCGCGAATCGCTGGGCAGCGCCGCCAGCGGCGTCCGTGCTAGACTGCGTTTTTACCCTTCCTCCTATGCAAGAAAAGCTTGAAAAACTCGTTCAACTGCAGGAACTGGAGCAGCAAGCGCAGGCGTTGAGCCTGCAAATCGCGCAATACACCGGGCGAGTGGAAGTACGCGAGGCGGCTCTGTACGATACCGGGCGCTTGCTGGAACAAATTGCCACCGCGCTTGCCAAAGAAGCCTCGCTGCGACGCAGCCTGGAGCTGGATGCGGAAGACATGCGCGAGAAAAGCGCGCGCTATCGTGTGCAGCTGAACGATGCCAAAAGCGATGGTCAGGTAAAAGCCCTGGAGCATCAGCTGAAATTCTGCAAGAAAGAAATCGACCGCATCGACGAGCTGGAATTCGCCAGCCTGATGGAGACAGAAGCGCTGGAAGTGAAACAGCGGTTGCTGCATGAAACGCGCGCCAATCAAATGCAGTTGCTGGAGACAGAGAAGGCAATGTCGCAGTTGGGACGCGACCGAGATAAGGTGAAGCTGGCAGAACTCTACCGGCAACGCGATGCCGCGCGCCATGCGGCCGACCCGGAATTGCTGGCGGAATACGACCGCATGGCTTCTGCGCACAAGGTGGCGATTGCTACTGTGGAGCAGCAGCGTTGCTCTGCCTGCCAGATGATGGTTCGACCACAGAGATGGAACGAAATTCGCCAGGGCGCGGTACATTTTTGCGAATCCTGCGGGCGATTTCTCTACTTCAATCCCGCCATTGATCTGACCGATGCCATGCACCTGCCGCCCGCCCCGAAAAAACCGGCTGGCTTAGCCAAGGATGCGGCACACCCCAAGCCCACCGGCTCCGACCGTCCCCAACGAGAGGATTAACGGCTGATCCGTATGCAGCGAATCGCCGTGGACATGGATGAGGTGATGGCGGATACGCTGGGCAAGTTGCTGGCCCGCTATAGCCGCGAACAAAATACTCCACTAACCAAAAAAGACATAGAAGGCAAGTGGCTTTGGCAGGTGCTTCCGCCGGAGGGCGTGGAGCTGATCGATTCTTATTTGTTGAGCGATGGCTTTTTTGAGGACATTCCTGTCATCGAAGGAAGCCAGGAAGTGTTGTTGCGGATGAGTCGCCGCTACCAGATTTTTATTGCGACGGCAGCCATGGCCTTTCCAAGCTCGTTCGATTCAAAATATCGCTGGTTGCGTCGCCATTACGATTTTCTTTCTCCGCAGAATTTCGTTTTCTGCGGGGATAAAAGCATTCTGCATGCAGATTTTCTGATCGACGACATGCCGCGCAACCTGGCGTCATTCCAGGGCGAAGGCATCCTCTTTACGGCGCCTCACAATGTGAACACAACGGGATATCGTCGAGTGAACAGCTGGCAAGATGTGGATGCGATGTTCCTGACTTGATCGGGAAAAATCCCTTCCTCGTCGAGCTCCCGGGAAACATATCGCAATTCGCTTCGCTAAGCGGACGTCTTTTCTGTAACGAGCATGTGAAAAGGACTTGACGGGAAGGAAGGCTTGGAGGCTTCCTTCCTGCCGATGGAATGGCTCAACCTACCACTGCACCCCGGGATAGAGGCTGGGAAGGCGGTAGGAGCGGTAGGTATAATTGGCCGGTAGTTTCAAACTCCAAACGGTTTGCGGCGTACTTTGATTGGGAGTTTCAAAAACCTCCGAATTCGGAGTGCCCGGCAAGCCGCAGAGATCGTATTCGAGGTCGCCGTTGGGAAGTATTTGAGCGTTTCCGCCGAAGAAGTTGTACAGATTGGTTGGCAAAATCTGGTGTGTTTCAAAAGTTGCAGTCATCGCCGACTCATTGATTTGCAGCACAGGAATGGTGCTATACAGGCATGGCGGCGCGCTTCCTGTGCCGCAGGTCACGCCTGCAGGGAAGATGCGAAAGTCTCCGTTATCCATCAGGGTCAGGCCAAAGATTCCAGTGGTGTTTGCGGTAGTGAAATTCAACCCATGCTGTCCGTAGAACCAATCCGCAGGGTTGGTGTCCACCTCGCCGTTATTCATCAGCGTGAAATCCCCTTGATAGCCCAGGCGCCAAATGACGTTTCCAGTGCCCGCTCCGTTGTTGTAATCCACTTTCACCACCCAGCTTTGGTGACGGATGGAAACAAGGAGGTTGCCATCATCTTTGGAATAGACAATGGCATTCGTATGGGTCCAATCGGGAAAGTTCA
>DATJUD010000115.1:0-36782 GCA_035502695.1 Acidobacteriaceae bacterium | reverse complement strand
CCATTCCCTGTCTCCCTGGGGGCGCCGGACAGACCGTGAAATGAACTTTTCGCTTGACGCTGTCGCACGATTGACGTGTACTGAAACGTTTCAAACAAAGGTGGAGTATTGAGGCTGAATCTTCATAGTTAGTTGCGAAATCCCAGAGGAGATTCTCACAAAACACAAGGCCAAGTTTCAACGCAGACCGAACTATACAGAGAGGCGGACCGACCATGAACACATTTCAAATGATAGCGAAATGCCACCAGAAACTTCTATGTGGATTGGCATTCATCATGATGCTTGCTTTTCCTGTGTTGCTCCTAAGTCAAGCCTACTTTGGTACCGTGGCCGGTTTGCTAACTGACCCCACGGGAGCGGTCATCCCCGGGGTCAAGTTGACCCTGACCGATGTGGAGAGAGGCTACACCTTCACCACCACGACAAATAAGGCTGGCGAGTTTGTGTTGCCATCCATTCCGCCCAGCGTCTACACCTTGACCGCCGAGATGAACGGCTTCAATAAGGCTGTCCGCACCGGCATCAAAGTGGACGTCGCCTCTCACGTTACCGTAAACATGTCCCTCAAGGTTGCCGGCGCAACCCAAACCGTTCAGGTGAGTTCGCAGAACACGTCGCTGCAAACCCAGGATGCCACCACAGGCCAGGTCATCAACAAGAGATTTATCGAAGGCCTCCCCTTGATCGACCGCTATGTGCTGAATCTGGTTGCACTGGCCCCAGGAGTCCATGACGTGGATTCCACTTGCGGCCTCAGTTGCACCGGGACCAATTTCATTTCCAATGGTAGCCGCAATGCCACCGCCGACATCCTGTCGGACGGCGCATCCATCACCAATATCGAGCCCAACGGTGGCATCACCAATGTCACCTACACGCCATCTGTCGCATCCGTGCAGGAATTCAAAGTCCAGCAGACGAACTTCAGCGCGGAATATGGCTTCTCCGGCGGCTCTATCATCAACATGATCACGCAATCGGGTACGAATGTGTTTCACGGCAGTGCGTACGACTTTGTCCGCAACCAGATTCTCGACGCCAACGACTGGTTTTCCGACCACTATGGGCAGCCCATCCCCGGTCTCAGCCGCAATGAGTATGGCGGCACTATCGGCGGCCCCATCTTCAAGAACAAGACCTTCTTCTTCTTCGATTATGACGGTACGATCCAAAACACTCAGGAGAATGCGCAGTCGGGTGTTCCAAGTGCCGCCGAGCGCACCGGCGACTTTGGCGAAGTATGCGGTTTCTACGGCGGCACCTTCAATGCGGCCGGTCTTTGTTCCGTTCCGCAAGGACAAATCTGGGATCCCTATTCCGGAACCTATAATTCGGACCTCGGAGGAGCAGTGGCCTCTGCCTACGTTCCCTTCAACAACATGGCCACCTACGCCAGTCCTGGAAGCCCGTATTTAGCCGGAACGCCTTACCAATTGTCTGGAGCTCCTGGCGACCTGATCGATCCCGTCGCCCAGAAGATGATGAATCTGTTCCCCCTGCCGAACATTAACAATGGCAACATTTATGACAACTGGATCGCGTCCGGAGTAAACGAAAGCACCGCCGAACAGTACGACATCAAAATCGATCAGCGCTTCAGACAGTCCAACCTGCTGACGGGAAAGTGGTCGCAGGCCTGGAGCCACAGCTCCCCTTACAATTGCTTTGGGAACTATGCGGATCCTTGCGCCGGTGGCCCGAATTCAACCCCGGTGCATGTAATTGCCATCGACGACACCCAAACCTTCAGCCCAACCTTGCTGTTGGACGTAACCCTTGGATTCACGCGTGGCGCGGAAACCATCAACAACTACCCTCCCAACGGCACCAAGAATCCGCCTGCCGATCCCCTCAGCGCTCTAGGCTTTCCTGAATATCTCAATTCGACCGGATTTCTCGGTGTTCCCTCAATGTTCATCGGCGGAGGATATTTCAATCCGGGTTACCAAAGCATCGGCGGAGACCCGTATGGCAACTACCGACAAGGACAGGACACGGGACAGCTTACCGTCACGCTTACCAAACAACTGGGCACGCAAGAGCTGAAGTTCGGCTTTGACGGGCGGCTCCATCAGATGAACTACATCCAGACCAACGCTCCCAACGGTTTCTTCAGCTTCGATGAAGGCGGTACCGCACAGTGCCCCAACGCTGTCGCCAACTGCGGCGGCGACGCCATGGCCACCTTCATGTTGGGATATCCCAATCTGGGCGGCTTCTACGAAATCCAGGACCGGATTGCTTCGGAAAACTTTCAATACGCGGGCTATGCCCAGGACAACTGGAGAGTGACCAACAAGCTGACGGTGAACCTTGGCCTGCGCTACGAGGTTGTGCTGCCCCGTACGGAACGTTTCAATCGCCAAAACTGGTTCGATCCCAACGTGACATCACCGCTCCAGGTACCCGGCGTAGGCCCTTCGGGCGGCACTGGCCCTCTGGTTGGCGGAGAAGTCTTCGCCAGCCCTAGCCAGCGTAAAATCATCGATACCGACTGGAATGACTGGCAGCCTCGTTTCGGCTTTGCTTACCAGTTCTCCCCCAAATGGGTGGTCCGTGGCGGCTGGGGCGTGTATTACTCGCAGTCCCGGGCCGGTGTCACCGGTGTCGGACCGTACGGTACCCAGGGCTTTAACCAGTACACCAACATGATTACAACCTATCAGAACGCAGGCGATACCCCATGGACGCGCCTGAGCAATCCGTTTCCAAACGGATTGATTCTCCCTCCAGGAAATTCTTTGGGGTTGCTGAACGATGTCGGATTTGGTGCGGTCGGCCCGATTCGCACCGAAAAGACCACCCCTTCGGAGGAAAGCTGGTCTCTGGGCATCGAACACCAACTACCATGGAACGTCCTGCTGGATGTGGAATACATCGGGAAAAAAGGCACCAACCTCTACTTTGGCGGCGACAACCAGATCGATATCCTGCCTGCGTCAGTCGAGAACTACACACCGGATCAGGTCGGCGATCTTCTGAACGCCTACGTGAACAACCCCTTCCAGGGTTTTATTACCAATCCCAACAGCACCCTTTCTCAATCGCAGGTGCAGCAATATCAACTGGAACTTCCCTATCCTCAGTTTACGTCCGTCACCACTGACATTCCGCCGATTGCCAGCTCCATCTATAACAGCTTGCAAATCACCTCGCAGAAGAACTTCAGCCAGGGCCTGCAATTTCTGCTGACCTACGTCTGGTCAAAGTCGATCGACGATTCCTCGGCCCAGGACGACAACACAACGTGGCTGGGAAGCTTTGTTAGCCTTCAGGACCCGAACAAACCCTATCTGGAACGAAGCTTGTCAACATTCGACGTTCCACAGGTGTTTCAAGCCAGCTATGTCTATGCGTTGCCGTTCGGGCGCGGCAGGCGGTTCCTGGGCAACAGCTCGCGCCTCGTGGATGCATTCCTGGGCGGCTGGAACACAAACGGCATATGGCGCATCTCTGGCGGCTACCCGCTTGCCATGACCACCTACGACGGAACGTCTCTGCCTACCTACGGTGCCCAACGACCGAATATCATCGGAACACCGCAGCGCAACCACGGACACAACTGGATCAACAATTTCTTCACCAACCCCGGAGTGTTCGTGTTACCACCCCTCTATGCTATCGGTGATGCGCCTCGGACCATTGGCACCGTCCGTACACCCTACTTCTTCGATGCGGATCTGTCCTTGATGAAAGTGTTCTCCCTGGACAGCTTGCGCAAAGGAGCGTCCATCGAGGCCCGCATTGAAGCGCAAAATGCGTTCAACCATCCTACCTTCGGCACGCCGGATACTTCCGTTGACGACCCCAACTTTGGGGTCATCAGCTCTACACGCAGTACGCCGCGGCAGGTGCAGCTAGGAGTGAAAGCAACGTTCTAACGGATCGTTCACACGAAGGATGACTCTGGGGTTCTCCCTTCCCCAGACTTCAACCCCCGGCACGCCGAAGAGGCTTGCCGGGGAAGGTTTTTCATTCATGACTTCTCACTTCAGGCTGATCCTCCGCGCATGTATGCTGGCCGCATTCATTGCTGCCATCCCCGCATGTAACGCGCAAGCCTCTGACAACAGCAAACCAGCTTCACCTTCCAGCCCCACCATTTACTGGAAAGGTCACACTTGGAAAGTTACCCATGGTCACATGGCGGGCGTGGCTCTAGGAAATCCCGCCAATGTCTCCATCGATTCCCACGGCTACGTCCATCTGCGCATCGTCAAGCGCAACGGCACGTACACAGCGGCCGAAATTTTCTCGACCGACCTGATGGGCTACGGCACATATCAGTGGTGGATTCAGGGAGCGATCGACAATATGGATAAGTCGACCGTGCTCGGTCTCTTCCCCTATGGGCCCGTGCGTCACATCGGCAAGGATGCAGAGGACGAACTCGACATCGAATTTTCCAAATGGAATAACACACTCTGCAAGGGCGCCTGTAACGCGGACTTCACCTTCTATCCCGCTACTGGCGAAATAGCGCTCGGCCCGACCGAAAGAGATTTTGAAATCAACCTGCGTGGCGGAACGCTGACCACTGCACGCCTGGTTTGGACGCCGACCAGCGTCACGGGAACCATCATGAGAGGATTGCAGCCGATCGGCACTACAGCCAATGTTTTAAAGACCTGGACCTTCGCGCCCATTGACCCCAAGGCGCGGATTCCGCAGCAACCCATGCCCACCGGCATGAATCTCTGGTGCTTCAAGGTCCTTCCCGCCAGCGATCAGCAAGTCATCCTGCGCGACTTTCAATTCGTCCCGCGATAGACTGCTGCCGATCCAACCGCGAACACTCTCTAGCTGCGTCCCCAGAATCTCCAGTCGAGGCTGAAGCGTCCGCCGCCCGCACAGATGAGCGCGACAAAACCGGCAATATAGACCATCATCATTTCGCCATGTTCCTGCCGCAACGCCATGTGATGGACAAAATAAAGCGCCACGCTCATATTCACGACAATGATGAATGCCGCGTATCGTGTACCCAGTCCCAACACCACCAGCAGCGAGCAAATCGCGTCTGACAGCGTAGCGAAGATCAAGCTGGCATGTGAACCAATGTGGACAGGGTTGGGAAAGTGGGAGGACATTTGCGCAAAGTGGGAGATCTTCTCCAGTCCATGCTTGAAGAACAGCATTCCACCCAGCACCACGCGCAGCACAAGCAAACCGAAATCGGTCGCACCGGAACCTGATCCTGCAGACTTAGCCATGCAGCTATTGTTGGTCATGGGCCGCAAGGCGTCAACGCATCGTCCGCCGGAAGTTCCTTCGCCGGCAATAAAAATCTTCCTCCGCATGTATCAAACAAAAATCTGCGCAGGATAATTTAGCGGCCCAGCATCGCAACTTTCTCGCTGGCCACGGTCTGCATTCCCTGCAACGTGATCAGCTCGGCCTGCACCCGTTTCCATGCGCGGGCATTTTTCTTGGTCGCAATCGGCGCATTAGGATCCGCATAATAGGCCAGCACATCGTGACGCAGACCGCTTGGAACGCGACGACCCGGTTCCGCAGTCAACTTGTTCAGCAATTCCGCATAGGTCGTGTCGGTCAGCCGGTAACCACCAGGCCGCACCAGGTTGCCCGTATCCAGGTCGCGATTCGGCAGGTCGAGCGGATGCGTAGGATCTTTTGCCAACTCGCCGAGCATTTGCTCGTAATCGTCGACGGAGCGATTCACGCTCTCGATATACCAGCGGTCGGTTTCCGCGCTCGGTCCGCGAATAGCCAAATCAGATGTGGCTCCAATCTTCGGCACAATGCGAATCAGAAATGCGATGATGTGTACTTCAAATCCTGCCTTCTGCTTGTACAGGTTCCATTGGTTCTCCAATCCTGCCTGTGCTTGGCGCGTGGAAAACTCGTGATAGGCCGGAGTGTCGTCCACAGGTGGAAAATCCTTGCGATGGATCAGCACTTCCGCATGGGCAAAGGCCGGCAGCAGTTTTGCCACAGAAGAATCGTAGCTTTCAAACGCCGGCCGCGGGTGTCCCAGCACGCTATGCAACGGTAGTCCGTAGGTTTCAAAGAACGCCTCTTCCACCAGCTTGCGCGGAACTTTGAATCCCATCGCGTGCATGTATCCCACAGGCGCAAATTCGTGCCGGCTCAACTGCTCTATGTCATAAGCAAACTCCGTCCGCACGTGGGCGTGCGGCGCTTCGTCGTAGGTGACAATCGGCCCATACTTTTTCCCCAATGATGGAAACTCGATCGGCGTTGAAGGATTCGTCGCGAATCGATGGCCATCGCTATCTCCCACATAGTGCGAGAGCGCGCCCAGCGCAAATGCATATTCATTCACATTGCGAGAGTCGCGAATCAGGTTGTTGACAAACTCGCCCGATCGCACGTAATGCGTCAGGTTGCTGAAAAATTGATGTCCGAAAGGGTAATACCCCAGGTCCTGGATGGTGGTCCCGCCGTATGCGTACGAGCGAGCCCGGCGCAATTGTGCCGCCGTGGTATTCGGAAATCGAGCCAGCAACGCGGCACGAATTGATCCGTGCCACGCCACGTCCACCAGGTCTTCATGCGTCAGGAAAGAGTAGGCTTCTGTCGGTTGCGGAAACAAGCCAAGTAACAGCAACACAACCAGGAAATAAACGAGACTCAACTGAGCTCGCCTGTAAGTTGTTTTCCCTCTCTTCACAACCTGCAGACTTCTTTTTCTCCATGCACCCTTGCCCATCAATACGTCCATTCTATGTGCATCCGATGCAGCGGGAATATTGATACACTGGCTCCATGCTTGACGAAATCACCTTTCGGCGCCACGCGGATAACGCTCTGGAATCCCTGAAAAAAGCGCTCATCCTTGCGGAATCGGATGCCGACTTTGAGGTGGAAGAACAAAACGGTGTCCTCAACATCAGTTTTGAGGAGCCACCCTCCAAATTTGTTCTCACTCCCAACACTCCCGTCCGGCAGATTTGGATTTCCGCTCTCTCGACCAGCTTCAAGCTCGACTGGGAAGAGACCGCTCAAGGTTTCGTATTTCCAAAAACCGGCGAATCCCTCAAGCCGCTCGTTGCCCGCTTGATCACCGAGCATCTCGGAAGTGGCCAGGTTGTTCTCAGCTAGATCGCAGCCCTCCTCACATGCCACCCTCGGGTAAGATGCGAATCTCTTTGCTTGAGACCGCATCCAAAGTACCGAAGCTTGGATTCAAGGAGCGAAGATGCCAACCCATTCCACCCGTCCCGATCCTTCCGCCTACGATCATTCCGTTCGGCGCGAGCTCTCTGCATTTCTGCGCGGCGATCAGGCCCATGCCAGCCTCGATGCCGCGGTCAAGAATATGCCCGCTTCCCTGCTCGACAAAAAGCCCGTGGGCTCGCCGCACAACGCCTGGCAGATGCTGGAACACATTCGCATCACCTTGCATGACCTGTTGGAGTTTTGCACCAATCCCAAGTATGAATCGCGAAAGTGGCCGGAGGGATACTGGCCGGCGGAAGAATCGCCGAAATCTTCCACGGCGTGGGATCATTGCGTCGCCGCAATTCACAAGGATCTGAAGGCCCTCGATAAACTCATCGGGGATCCCAAGACGGATCTCACCTCTAAAATTCCCTGGGGAGAAAAGCAGAATATTCTGCGCGAAATTCTTTTAGCGGGCGATCACACCAGCTATCACCTGGGCCAGCTGATTTTGCTGCGCAAACAACTTGGCGCATGGACAGATTAAATCGCCATACAAGGTGGTGTCCCAGGTCTCGCTTTTGAGGCCTGGGTTCGTTTTTGGATTGAAATGTTGACATTGACCGAATCTCGCCTCAGTGCAGACCGGTTGCCATCGCGTCATTCAAGCCCTTGAATACCGCGTCGTAATGTCCGCTCTCCGCCGCGAAGCGCAACCGCTTCACGTTCTCCACGCAAATCTCGGTCGCATCCGGCTGCGCCTTCAAAATCTCCATCACTTCCGCGATGAACTTGTCCAGCGGCATAGCGCGCGGATCGTCGGCGCTTGAACCCATCAGGTCCGTGGCCACGTATGGCGGAATCAGCTCCACCACCGCCGTCGTCGTGTCCTTCAGTTGATATCGCAGCGACTGCGTGTACGAATGAATCGCCGCCTTGGTCGCGCAATAGGTCGGCGTCGGAGCCAGCGGTACAAACGCCAGTCCGGACGAGACCGTCATGATCGTCGAATGTGATTGCCGCTGCAGCAAGGGCAACAGTGCCGTCGTCAGACGAATCGGCCCCAGCAGGTTGATGGCAATCGTCTGCTCCGAAATGTCCGTCCTAGCCCCCGTCCGCAAATCTTCCAGCTTCATGATTCCGGCATTGTTGACCAGCACATTCAGCTTTGGATATTTCTCCGTCACCCGTTCGGCAAACGATTGAATGCTCGCTGCATCCTCAATGTCCAGCGTCATCCGCTCCATGCCCGGATTCGCCTTCGCCGTCGCTTCCAGCATCTCCTTCCGCCGCCCGGCAATCACCACGGTATTTCCCAGCGCGTGGAAAGCCTCCGCCAGCCCACGCCCAATCCCGCTGCCGCCGCCCGTAATCAGCATCGTATTTCCCGTCATCTTCATTCGCATCTCTCCTATCCGCATACTATGCGATCCGGCATTTCCACAAAAATAGACGATATTCGCCGAACGGCAGAATCGTATCTATCATCCATCCCGTTTTGACTCGTTCCGTTGCACTTCAGATACCTCCCAGTGGCTTTAAATTGCCGGAATACTCGCCGTCCTGCGGTAGCATTACCTGGAAGGATCGGCTTGCATATTGGTCTCCCCCGTCCAAGTTGCACCACCGAAGCGCCGGAACCGCGGGCTTGTGCCTTTCGGTCTGGGACTGCTCGTCGCCGTTGCCGCGATCTCTGTGGCACTGTGGCCCTTGGCTCGCACATATTTGCAATCCATCGCTCTCCTCATGCAGTGGAATGGCCAGCCTTTACCAGCAATCTTGAAACCAGTAGCTGGCCGGAAAATCACCATCCAGAACGTCACCATTCCCAGTCCGAATGGACCGATTCGCGCCCGCATCTACAGTCCGGCAAACGACCCGAACGCTCCTGGCCTGGTGTTTGTCCATGGTCTCAACCATCAAGGCATCGACGAAATAAAAATGAAGAGGTTCGCCACTTGGAAGGCGGCCTCGGGCATCCGCGTTTTAACGCCTGACATTCCCGCTTTGCGCGCCTACAGAATGAAGGCCTCCTCCATCGACACCATCGGGGAGTCTGCACGATGGTTCGCCCAGAAAACCGGCCATCCGGTCACATTGATGGGAGTCAGCTTCGCGGGTGGCTTGGCCTTGATGGCCGCGGCCCGCCCTGCCTATGCCTCCAGCGTCAAGCTGGTCCTCGTCGTCGGCGGATATGACGATCTCAGCCGTGTGGCACGTTTCTATATCACCGGCAAAGATCCGCGCCCGAATGGCAGCGTTGAAACCGTTCGCCCCAATCCTTTTGGTGCCCAATTGCTGGAGTACACCGACCTGGCCTTATTGGTTCCCACCAAGGATCGTGATGCGATTGAGCCTGTCCTGGGTGCTGTATTGTTTGACGAACGCACCCTGGTGCCGGAGATGGAGGCCAACCTACGGCCGGATCAGCGAGCAGAATTGGAATCATTGCTCGCCGCGTCTCCAAACAAGGAAAAACTGCAGGAGATCGCCAATCAGGATGCCGCGGAGATGGCTGCTGTTTCTCCCTACGGGCAACTGGCCGGCCTCTCCGCCCATGTGTTTCTGCTCCACGGCCTTGAGGACGATTACATTCCCTCCGCCGAAGCAGAATGGACAGCGCACGATCTGCCCCCTGGGAAGCTGGATGGCATATTGATTACTCCCATCATTTCCCACATCATGCTGGGCGGCAAATCCATTGTGTGGATGGATAAGTGGCGCTTGATCCAATTCATGGCTCACGAACGCACAGCCGAGATGGCCCAGTAATTTCAGGCTCCGACAGCCGGCCGATTTCTACACATGGATCTTCACTGGCCAGGTTTTCCATATCTCGGCGCAGTAATCCCGGATCGACCGGTCAGAAGAAAACTTGCCGCTGCGCGCGACGTTCAGGATGGACATCCGCGTCCACTCTTCCTGATTTCTGTACGCCAGACTCACGCGATCTTGACAATCGATGTAGGACTGGTAATCGGCCAGCAGCATATAGTCGTCGCTGTTCAACAGAGACTGCACGAGAGGCTCAAAGAGCGTTTTATCGCCATGAGAAAATTCTCCGCTGCTCAGCGCATCCAATACCTCTCTTAGATTCGCGTTCGACTCATACACCTCACGCGGATGATAGCCGGCGAGCTTACGCTGCTCCACCTCCTGCGCCGTAAGTCCAAAGAGGAAGAAGTTCTCCGCGCCAACCTCTTCGCGGATCTCAATGTTGGCGCCATCGAGGGTACCGATCGTGATCGCGCCATTCATCGCAAACTTCATGTTTCCCGTGCCCGAGGCTTCTTTGCCTGCCAGAGAAATTTGTTCCGACAGATCCGCTGCGGGATACACTCTCTGCCCCAGCTTCACGTTGAAATCGGGCAGGAAGACGACCTTGAGCCTGCCCTTCACTTGCGTGTCGGCGTTGATGGTTTCCCCAACGGAATGAATCAATTTGATGATCAGCTTGGCCATGTGGTAGCCGGGAGCTGCTTTTCCGCCAAAGATAAAAGTTCTGGGAACTACCTCCATGGCGGGATCACGCTGGATGCGCTTATAGATCGTCAGGATGTGAAGCACCTGCAAATGCTGGCGTTTATATTCATGCAGCCGCTTCGTCAACACGTCGAACATCGACTCGGGATCGACATCTATATTTAGGTTCTGTCGAATGTAGGCGCACAGTCGCAACTTATTGTGCCGTTTGACGGCTCGCCACTCCGTATGGAGTTCATGATCGTCAGCCATCGGTTCCAGCCGGCGAAGTTTTTCCAGATCATAGATCCATCCCGAACCGAATTTCGACGTGAGCAGCGCCGTCAAGTCGGGATTGCTCAACACCATCCAGCGGCGCGGCGTAACTCCATTGGTTTCGTTACTGAATTTCTCCGGCGTCAATGAATAAAAATCGCGCAGCACGTGGCTCTTCAGCAGTTCGGTATGCAGTTGCGCGACTCCATTGATTGCGTGACTTCCCAGCGCCGCTAAATGCGCCATCCGCACGTATCGTTCACCGCGTTCGTCAATCAGGGAAAGGCTCTGCACTCGCTCTTCGTCACCGGGAAATTTTTGCCGTACATTCTCAAGATGGCGCCGGTTGATTTCATCGACAATCTCCAGATGACGAGGCAGCAGAGAACCGAAAAGGTTCCGCGGCCATTGCTCCAGCGCCTCCGGCAACAACGTATGGTTGGTGTACGACAGCGTATGCTGCGTCACATGCCACGCGGCATCCCAATCCATCGAGTGTTCATCCACCAGCAGGCGCATCATTTCCGCTACAGAAATCGCCGGGTGCGTATCGTTCATCTGGATCGCAAAGTTGCGATGCAGCTCCGTCAGCGGGCGATTCTGCGCAATCTGAATATGCAGAATGTGTTGCAGTGAGCAGGAGACAAAGAAGAACTGTTGTTCCAGCCGTAACTGTTTGCCCTGAATCGCTTCATCATTCGGATAAAGAATCTTCGAAATATTTTCGGAGGCCACCTTCCCGGCCACTGCGCCGAAAAAATCACCGGTATTGAAGGTCCCAAAGTCGAATGACTCGATGGCTTGCGACGACCACAACCGCATGGTATTGGCTGTATTCGTCTGATAGCCCAGGATAGGGGTATCGTGCGGAATGCCGCGCACCACTTTCTGCGGAACCCAAAGCACGCGCGATCGACCATTGCCATCGATATGCACTTCCGTGTGGCCGCCCATTTTTACTTCGTACATATCTTCCGGCCGTTCCAGCGACCACGGATTTCCCAGCCGCAACCATTTATCCGTCGTCTCCACCTGCCATCCATCGCGGATCTCCTGATTGAAGATTCCGTATTCGTAGCGAATGCCATAACCAATGGCGGGAATATCCAACGAGGCCAGAGAATCCATGAAACAGGATGCAAGCCGACCCAGGCCTCCATTGCCCAGGCCAGGCTCTTCTTCCTGCTCGATCAGATCATTCAGATCCAGGCCCAGTTGCTGCATCGCCTGCTCGGTCTCGTTGTAAATACCCAGGTTGATCAGGTTATTGGCCAAATGCGGTCCCGTCAGAAACTCAGCCGACAAATAGCAAACCACCCGCACATCCTGCGCCTGGTAATTCTTGACCGTGGAAATCCACCGCTCGACCAGGCGATCACGCACGGTGTGCGCCAGCGCCATGTAACGATCGTTGGCTGTGGCCCGCGCAAGTGGCCTGCCCTGCACGAAGATCAGATTATCCAGGAACGATTGAACCAACGCCTCCACGTCGGAAGCCGTTCGATGACCCTTACGGGGTTCCACTTCTACCATCGTTCCGTTTGCGATGTCAGCCATCTTCCACCTCGGTCTGGTTCGGAGCTAAATTTTTTCTCCTCCGCACGGTGCAACCACCTTACGACCAGATCGTTAACGCGACGTTGAATATCTAGCGAAAAGTGAAGCTCAGAGATATATGGATAAATGAATTCAAAAGCCCACTGCGCTTCGTAGCCCACCCTGTAACCCCTTAATGTTTGCCTCTCGCGCGTCCAATACCCTATGCTGAAGGGTTCTTTTCTGTTGGCTGACGCTCTAGGGGTACCGTATGTCGAGAAGCACCACCGAAGATGTTCTGAAGAGCCCGGCGCCTTCCGCCGAACTCGTACGGTCGCCGCGGCGACTCTCCGTCGCGGAACAGCAATGGATCGACTCCACGCTGACGCCCGCGCTTGCAAAATCTCCGGAGCGCCCCATCGGCGCCGATACTGGCACCAATCGCAATCTCGACGGCACCGCCCGCTTCACCACTATCTCCGGCGTTCCCGTCGACCGTCTGTACACACCCGCCGATCTTCCCGCAGATTGGAACGAGCACACCGACAAATATTTGGGCCAACCCGGCCACGCGCCCTATACCCGCGGCATTCACGCCACCGGCTATCGCGGCAAGCTCTGGACGATGCGCCAGTTTTCCGGCTTTGCCACGCCGGAAGAAACCAATCAGCGCTACAAATATTTGTTGCAGCAAGGCGGCAGCGGCCTCTCCGTCGCCTTCGATCTGCCCACGCTGATGGGGTACGATTCCGACCACGTTAATAGCGAAGGTGAAGTCGGCAAGTGCGGCGTCGCCATCGATTCTCTCGAAGACATGGAGATTCTCTTCTCCGGCATCGACCTGGAAAAGACCACAGTCTCGATGACCATCAACTCGCCCGCGAGCGTGCTGTGGGCCATGTATCTGGTGGTCGCGGAGCAGCAGGGTGCGGACTGGAAAAAGATTTCAGGCACGCTGCAAAACGACATCTTGAAGGAATACATCGCGCAGAAGGAATACATTTATCCGCCCGCGCCGTCGATGCGCCTGGTCATCGACACGTTTGAGTTTGGCTCGCTGTTTACGCCGCGATTCAATCCCATTTCCATCTCCGGCTATCACATTCGCGAAGCAGGCGCGACCGCGCTGCAGGAGCTGGCATTCACCATCTACGACGGTGTCGAATATGTGGAATGGGCGGTGCGTCGCGGCCTTGACGTCGACGATTTTGCGCCGCGGCTCAGTTTCTTCTTTAACTCCCACAATGATTTTTTTGAAGAGATCGCCAAGTTCCGCGCCTCCCGCAAAATCTGGTATCGCCTGATGACGGATCGCTTCCACGCCAAGCAGGCGCGCTCACAATTGATGCGATTCCATACCCAGACTGCGGGCGTTTCGCTCACCGCGCAACAACTCATGAACAACATTGCGCGCGTAGCCATCCAGGCGCTGGCCGCAGTGTTAGGTGGCACGCAATCGCTACATACTGACTCCTACGATGAGGCCTTGGCTCTGCCGACCGAAGAAGCCGCGCGTATCGCGCTGCGTACTCAGCAGATTCTGGCTTACGAGTCCGGCGTTGCCCAAACCGTCGACCCGCTCGGCGGTTCTTACTTCGTCGAAAATCTCACCCTGAAAATGGAGCAGGGCGCTTTTGAGTACTTCGACAAGCTGGATGCGATGGGCGGCATGGTTCGCGCCATTGAACAAGGCTTTCCGCAAAAAGAACTTGCCGAATCCAGCTATCAATACGCCCGCGCCGTCGAAGCCAAGGGAAAAATCATCGTTGGCGTCAACGATTTTGTCGTCGAAGAAACACCGCAGCAGATTCTCTACATCGACGAGAGCGTGCGCGAATCGCAGACGGAAAAATTGAAGCGTCTTCGTGCTCGCCGTTCGCAGGCAGATGTCACTCGCACTTTGAAGGCACTCCGAGAGGCCGCTGCCCGCGAACCGCAGGCGGAAAAAGGAAAAATCTCCGGCGCCAACACCATGCCGTATATTCTGGATTGTGTCCGCGCCTACGCCACTGTTGGCGAAATCTGCGAAGCGTTGCGCGACGTCTATGGAACCTATGAAGAATCCAGCTGGACCTGACGGAATTTGCGAGGAAGCCTTTGACATCCGACCCAAACGTTAAGCCGGAACATGAATTTCCAATCCGCGTCCTCGTTGCCAAGCCCGGCCTCGATGGTCATGATCGCGGCGCGAAAGTCATTGCGCGCGCGTTGCGCGATGCCGGCATGGAGGTCATCTACACCGGCCTGCGCCAGACACCGGAAATGATTGTCAACGCCTCTATCCAGGAAGACGTGCAGTGTATCGGCCTCAGCATTCTCTCCGGCGCGCACAATGCCATTGTCCCTCGCTTGATGGCGCTGTTGAAGGAGCGCAGCGCCGACGACATTCTGGTCGTCCTTGGTGGCACCATTCCCGCGCAGGATATTGACTTTCTCAAGCAGCAAGGCGTCGCCGCCATTTTCGGTCCGGGCACCCCGCTCGAAACCACGGTGGAGTTTATCCGCGAGAACGTCAAGCCGCGCGGCGTGCCCGCCTAGCGCCAAAAAACTGTTTCGCGCCTCTCCTATTTGCTGCGCCACCCCGTTATAGTTTTCTGTGGAAATCAAACGAAAAAGTCACTTGCCATTCGCAAGTAAACTTTGCTATTTTTTGCCATGTTACTTGCATATTGCAAGTAACATTCTGAGAAATGCTTCATGGCTGAAAAATCGAAATCGCGACCTCGATCCGGCTGTCCCGTCAGCATGTCGCTGGAGCAATTCGGCGATCGCTGGTCGCTGCTGATGATTCGCGACATGATGGTTCGTGGCTATCACACCTTCAAGGAATTTCGGGAATCCGGCGAAGGCATTTCCACTAACGTTCTATCCGATCGACTCAGGACACTTGAGGCGGCCGGCATTTTGTTGACCGAGCCGGATGAAACCGATGCGCGCCGTTTGAATTACCGCCTGACGCAGAAAGGCATTGACCTGGCACCAGTGATGCTGGAACTGCTGATCTGGGGGGCGAAATATGAATCGACAGCAGCGCCCTGCGCATTCATTGTGCAGATGGAAAACTGCCGCGCGCAAGTACTCGCCGAGACCTACAAACGTTGGCGCGAACGCGATTCGACGCCCCTGATTCCCCGCTTTAACGAAATGCCGCAGGACAATCCGATGCGAAACAGTGAAAGGAGAAAACGATGAGTGGTGTACGCGTGTTGGTGGGCACAAGAAAAGGTGCGTTCGTTTTAACGGCGGATGGCAAGCGCAAGAATTGGGATGTGAGCGGCCCGCATTTCGGCGGCTGGGAGATGTATCACTTGAAAGGATCGCCTGTCGATCCCAATCGTGTGTACGCGTCGCAAACCAGTGGTTGGTTTGGCCAGCTGATTCAGCGCTCCAACGATGGCGGTAAAACCTGGGAGCCAATGAATAACAAATTTGCTTACGACGGCGTCCCGGGCACGCATCAGTGGTATGACGGAACACCGCATCCATGGGAATTCAAGCGGGTGTGGCATCTGGAGCCTTCGCTGACCAATCCGGACACGGTATATGCCGGCGTCGAAGATGGCGCGCTGTTCCGCTCGACCGATGGAGCACAGTCGTGGCAAGAGATGTCTGGCTTGCGCAAGCACACCACCGGATCGAGGTGGCAGCCGGGTGCCGGTGGGCTTTGCCTGCACACAATCATTCTTGATCCTGAGAATCCCAACCGCATTTACATTGCGATCTCCGCGGCAGGCGCATTTCGCACCGACGACGGAGGCGAGACATGGAAACCGATTAATCGCGGACTGCATTCGCAATATATCCCCGACCCGAATGCCGAGGTGGGACATTGCGTGCATCACATCGCGATGCATCCCTCGCGCCCCGGCGTGCTGTTCATGCAAAAACATTGGGACGTGATGCGCAGCGACAATGGCGGCGACACATGGCAGGAAGTCAGCGGAAATCTGCCGACAGATTTCGGATTTGCAATTGATATCCACGCACATGAGCCGGAAACGCTGTACGTGGTGCCAATCAAGAGCGACTCCGAACATTATCCGATCGACGGCAAACTGCAGGTGCATCGCAGCCGCACCGGCGGCAACGAGTGGGAAGCAATGACCAAGGGTCTGCCCCAGCAAAACTGTTATGTCAACGTGCTGCGCGATGCCATGTCGGTCGATTCACTGGACGAGTGCGGCGTGTACTTTGGCACCACCGGCGGCCAGGTGTATTGCTCGGCTGATGCGGGTGACAGTTGGAATCCCATCGTGCGCGACCTTCCAGCCGTGCTTTCGGTCGAGGTTCAGACGCTGCGATGACGGCGACGGTACGAATCGAGTTGCCGGCGCATTTGCGAACGCTGGCAGGTGTCGGGCGCGAAGTGAGCGTCGAGGTGGAAGGGACTGCAACACTTCGCGCGGTCATTGATGAGCTGGAGGCTCGCTACCCCATGCTGCGCGGAACCATTCGCGATCAAGTCACGCATCAGCGGCGACCGTTCCTGCGGTTCTTTGCCTGCCAGGAAGATCTGTCGCATGATTCCCCCGACACACCGTTACCCGACGCGATTGTGCAGGGAAAGGAACCTTTGATTGTGCTCGGCGCGATTGCAGGAGGATAACTCTTGCGGCGGTGAACTACAACGCCAAGGCTCCCCATAATCCAACTCGCTGGAGAATCGACATGCAGAGAATCACACCCTTTTTATGGTTCGACGACAAAGCCGAGGAGGCAGCACATTTCTACGCATCGATCTTTAAGAATGCAAAAGTTGGGAAGATCACCTACTATGGCCGGGAAGCGTCGAATGCTTCAGGAAGGCCGGCCGGATCGGTGATGACGGTTGCGTTTCAGCTCGATGGGCAGGAGTTTCTCGCGTTGAACGGCGGACCGCATTTTCATTTCAATGAAGCTGTCTCCCTTGTTGTGAATTGCGAGACCCAAGCCGAGATTGACGACTATTGGAAGAAGCTTTCCAGCGGCGGCCAGGAGAGTCAGTGCGGTTGGCTGAAGGATAAGTACGGCTTGTCCTGGCAAGTGGTTCCGACCGGGTTAAGCAAGTGGATGAGCGACGATCCCAAAAAATCCGCCCGGGTCATGAACGCGATTCTTCACATGCGCAAACTCGATATTCAGACGTTGCGGGATGCATATGATAAGGTGTGACGGTTCGACAATTTCAGCCTGCGAGCGCCGCCTGAAAATTTATTCCATCCCAATGCGGAGTGGAAACATCTTCTGAGTCTGCCTCCGCCACGGTTGAGCCGAAACGCGGTAGGCAAATTTAAGCTTGGTCTCAAGGAGAAATCGAATGAAAATTGTCTCGATCATCGCTCGCATTCTGCTGGGGCTGACGTTTCTTGTTTTCGGCCTGAATGGCTTTCTGAACTTTATGCATGCGCCGTTACCGCCAGGCATGGCTGGAACCTTCCTCACCACACTCGTGGCCAGTCACTTCCTCTATTTTGTTTCTAGCATCCAGGTAATCGCGGGCCTATTGTTGCTGATCAACCAATTCGTACCGCTGGCACTGGCCCTATTGGCGCCCGTTCTCTATAACATTCTTGCCTTCCACATCACCATGCAGCCCAGCGGCCTGCCGCCGGGACTGATCGCTTCCATTCTCTGGCTGATTTTGGTGTGGAGATTGCGCGATTATTTTACTCCCCTCTTTGTACAGAAAGCGGTTGAGAAATAGGTCGCACCAACATTCCAATCTTTGCGCACGAGGAGATAACCATGGATCTGAATCCATATCTCAATTTCAATGGAAATTGCGAAGAAGCATTCAAGTTCTACGAACAGCACCTCGGCGGAAAAATCGAAGCGATCCACACCTTTGCCGGCTCTCCAATGGAGAACCAGTTTCCGCCGGAGTGGCGAAATAAAGTGATGCATATCCGTATGAAGGTCGGCACAACGGTTTTGATGGGATCCGATGGCCCGGGAAGTCGGTATCAAGTGCCGCAGGGCTTTGCAGTATCGCTGAACCTGAAGGACCCCGCCGAAGCGGAGAGGGTCTATGCTGCCTTGTCGGCCAATGGAAAGATTCATATGGCGATCCAACAGACGTTTTGGGCGAAACGGTTCGCCATGTTTACGGATAAGTTCGACACTCCATGGATGATCAACTGCGAGTAGGCAGGGCCGAGTTGAATCACTGGCTGGCCGGAATATTTTCCGTCGAGGTTTTGCGGTAATTGGAAAATGTGTCCTCTTCCTGCGAATTGTGGGAAAAAAGGAAGAAAACTTTGGCACGTGCTCGCACGGAAAAAAACGTTGGCAGCCAGACTCCCGAGTCGACTGGAGCCTGCTCCAACTCAAACCGGGTACCAGGATCCACGCGGGCCAAAAATCCCTCGATGGAAACAGGATGGATCACTTTGGCCTCGACCTTTACCCATTGGAACGTTTTCTGGTCGATCCACAAAGTGCCGACCATGCCTGTCAACACTTTCGCGTGATTGTTCGGCGGCTGATAACCGGGTCGAGGCGTCGCGGACAACTCATAGACTTCACGCCCGTTCAAGGTTGGCGTTCCCTCCAGTTTGAAGTCAAATGCTTTTGTCAGTTGTTCGACTAACAAGTGGTTGCGTTTGCGCGAACGGTCCCAATTTGCGATACGTTGCGATCGTTGTGCGGGTGATTCGGCGCGTCTCTGCGCGATGACCTGATCGAGTTTTTGTTGCTGCTCAGATTTCTGTTGGCCGGTTAAGGGTTTGCCATCGACCGCGATCAGCCGCTCATATCGTGAGCCCAGGACCATCAACTCGTCGTATGTCCTCGTATGTCCGTTTTGCTTGACAGAGTCGCTATAGTCATACTGCGGTTCAGTATTCCAATCGGCGTTGGTCACTTTCGCGGATCGCGCAATGATTTCCTGAACATCAACCTGTTGTGCATGCGCCGAGAGCAGTCCCGGCGACAAAAGCAGCAGGCTCGCCATTAGAGTCGTTCTCCGCAAGTTCATAGTCGTTCCATCTGCAGCGGGTTATTTCGGCGCGGGACCCAACGCGACCTGAACAAAGTCGTCGGGACGAATCATTTTTGCGAAGGCAACGCGCACCTGGTCGGCTGTCAGAGAATAATAGCGATGCGCCGCAACCTCCGGTTCGTTCAGCGGCAATCCCATGGTTGCGCGACCCAACAAACCTCCCGCAACGCTGCTCTCACTGGCTTCCGCCAGGGGAATCTGTCGCAGCACCAAAGCTTTTGCCTGCTGCAATTCAGCAGGAGTTGCATCCGTTGTCTGCATGGCTCGCAGATCACGCAGGATCAAATCGTCTGCCTTCGACACATTTTTAGGCAGCGCGCCATACGTGACTGAAAATACCGTGCGTGTTTTGCCTGCGTCCAACGCGTTCGAAACGTAATACACGTACCCGGTTTTCTCTCGCAAATCGCGATACAAGCGCGTAGCGTAAAATCCGCCGCCCAGGACATGATTCCCTAGTTCCAGCGCATAATAATCGGGGTCAAATCGATTCATGGGCAGTTCTTCCGATAACGAAACGTTGTCTTGTATCCGGGTTGGGTCAGGCACGTCATCTGCAGTCGGACGATTACGCGGGACCGGTTGCAGATCCACCACAGGTTTGGGTCCAACGGCTTTCCAACTGCCAAAATCTTTTTCGATTGCGTCCTGCGCTTCCGCGGGCGAGATGTCTCCAATCACCACAATGGTCGTCAGGTCGGGTCGAAATGTCTTGGCGTAGTAGTGTCGGATGTCCTGTAAGTTTAGCGAGTCAACGGATTGCGCTGTAGCGTGGCGAAGCAAAGGATCTGCAGGTGGAACCAGCCCCTTCACTTCTGCACGATGGGCCTGATACCCAGGACTATGCACAAGGTCAGCCACGGACTGAGACGTTTGGCGCTGCACAATCTGGAAAGCCGGCGCGGGTAGAGCAGGATGCAATTCGTTGTCTGCGAGTAAAAATAGTCCGCGGTCGAAATATTTCTTCAACACTTGCAGTGAGAAGTCCGTGCCCGCTGACTCATCGGCGCCGATATCGTCAAGCGCCTTTTGATAGGCGATCCTGTCGAGCGTCGTCGTTCCATAGGAAAACAGGCCGCCGAGCACACTGCCCACTCCGTCCTGACCGGCAGGGGCTTCCAAATCGGCTCGATGGCGAATGTGTCCCATCACGGTAATGGTGGGCGTGGTACGGTCGGTCTGGACGATGAGGCGAATCCCGTTGGGAAGCGTTGTGTCGGTCGGATTGAGGTTCCACTTGGGCACCGCCAGCTGGCTGAGTTGTGTCTCTGCCCAGGGTGGCAATTGCACCGGCTTGGTCGGTGCGCTGGTCACTTTTTCAGCGCCGCCAAATCCTTTACTCGCGACCGGCACCCCGGAGGGCTGCGGCTTCAACGTTCCCACAATCGCGTTCTGCTCGAGCAGGTATTGCTTCGCGACTCGGTCGACATCCGCTACCGTAACTTTCTTGATGGCGTCCACATCCTGCTGCGGGGAAGTGCGGCCTTCGCTGACCACAGCCTGCGACCACAAATCGGCCAAACCCGGAATGGAGTTGCGATTGAATTCAGCAGCGGCAATTTCGTCGCGCTTGGCCGCCGCAACCAGGTCAGGGTTCACACCATGCTCGGAATCCTCGGTCAGCAAGCTGCGAATCGTGCCATCCATCGCCGAAGGATTTCCGTTCGTAGGCAGCACCACGTACGCCAAGCCCAGGCTCGCTTTGCGATAGGTCTCAGCCATCTCAAACCCTGCATCCAGAACTTTTCCATCTGCGACCAACTGGTAAATTGCGCCTCTCTGGCTGGACAAAACATCAGCCAGAATTGTCGCGGCTGCATAATCCGGGCTGTCGGAACCGGGCATGCGAAAGGCAACAATGCTGATGATATAGGGATAGTCGCTGGGAAGGGTGAAGCTCTCTGCTTTGACCGGCTGCAAATGGATCTGCGGGCGCTGCGGCAAAGGATGACTGGGGATCGCGCCATAGAGTTGCTTGATGCTGGCGATCGCCGCCTCAGGTTGCACATCGCCTGCAATGATCAGCGTGGCATTGTTCGGCGCGTACCATTGCTCGTGGAACTTTTTCAGCATGGCGGCCGTGGTCGCATCGAAGGAAGATTGCGTTCCCAGTGGATCGTGTTCGTACGGGGTTCCCACGAACATGTCGCGGTTCATGCGCGTAATCAATTTGTAGGTTGGATCGGAAAGATCTCGCGCCACCTCCTGCTCAATGGCAGGACGCTCCTGTGCCCATTGCGAAGACAGGTCGGTTGCGCTCCGCATGCAGTCGGAATCCACATGCAACGCAATGTCCAGGTCATGCGCAGGAACGGTTTCGTAATATTGCGTCAGATTCTGTTGCGTGTCGGCGTCACCATCACCTCCCAGTTGGGCAAAGATGGCCGCCGTCTGATCGCCTGAAAGACCGGAACAGCCGCGGAACATCATGTGTTCCTGCGCGTGAGCCATCCCAGGAAATCCTGTGGGCGTTTCGTTTCCCCCGACGCGATAGTTTTCATACACGGTGACCGCTGGAGCTAACGGATTGCGAATTATGATGACGTGCATCCCATTGTTCAGCGTGGTGCGGGTCACATTCGGTTCGGCGGAGCAAGGCAGTGCCGCCAGCAGCAAAGCCACAGTAAAGAGTGCATTTCTTGACATGACGTTTTGTCTTTTTCTTACTGATATGGGATTGTGACGAGCCGGCGCAGACTCGCGACCGTCCCGTGCCGCAACAAGTTGGCACGTAGAAACTTCGCTCACACAGTTGGACGGATGGCTGGCAATTTTGGATGTAGCAAATATTTCTGGCAGCTAAAAATTCTGGCCGGCCATGGAGTTAGTTCCATGCAGTCATGGACCGGCCGGTGATGGTCGCAGACTATGGGATGGGATTGCCCAGTGCCTGTACGTATTTTTCTGGAAGTACTCGTTTTGTCAGGTTGCGGTCGGTGACAACGTGGGTGGTTTCGCCCTCGGCGAGCAGCTGCTGATCGCTGATCCGGACTACGCGATAACGAAATTTCAGAACTGCGCCTCGAACTCCGATCACGCATGTGGTAACGATGAGCTCGTCGTCATAGCGAGCCGGCGCTTTGTACCGGCAGCTCGCCTCAACGACCGGGATAAAACAGTCGTCCTCAATTTCCATGGTTTTGTAATCGAAGCCGAGCTGACGCAGTAACTCCACGCGTCCAATCTCAAACCAGACCAGAAAATTCGAGTAATAGACGATGCCCATCTGGTCGGTTTCCGCATAACGCACGCGCAGACGGACCTCACCTGTCACACCATTCCTGTTGGAATTCAAGTCGCTCACGCGTACATCTCCTTAGTTGTGGACGGGGGTCTTGCTGCGTTTTCGGGAGGGCCACTGGGGCGCACGCCGTTCCAGAAATGCGGAGACTCCTTCACGGAAATCCTCTGTGTTGCGCGCATTCGCGTTGGTTTCGACAGCCGCCTTCAACTGACGATCGAGCCTGTCCTTCACGTGCGCGGAGAGTAACTCCTTGGTCGCGCGCAAAGATTCCGGACTGTTCTTCAGAAGTTGACGTGCCAGAAGCACGGCTCGCTCCATCAGCCCGGAATCGCACACAACTTCGTTCACCAAGCCCATCTGTTGCGCTTCTTCCGCAGTGATCAGGCGAGCCGTCAAGAGCAAATCTCTGGCATATTTTTCGCTGACCTGCAGGGTGAGGAACGTGGAGACAATCGCGGGAATGAATCCGATGCGTGCTTCGGTGTATCCAAATTTCGCTTCGGGAACGGCCAGCGTAAAGTCGCACACTGTGGCCAGCCCCATGCCTCCGGCGATCGCATGTCCATTGACTGCAGCGATAGTTGGCAGGGGCAAATCATAGAGCTTGCGCAGCAGCACTGCGATCCGTTCTGCGTCCACATTGTGTTGCGGATGCGTATTCTTTAACAGTGACTGCAGATGTTCCAAGTCAAGGCCAGCGCAAAACGCTGGACCTCTGCCAGTCAGGATCAGCACGCCGGAATTTCGATTTGCCAGGCTTTCGAGAGTGGCGAGCAACTCATCAATCATCTGCGGATTCAGTGCATTGCGGCGCTCGGAACGGTTGAACGTGATGGTGACAATGTCTTCCATCTCCGTCATGGATAGCGTTTGATAAGGCATCCTTGCTCCTGCAGCGATAGGCGCGCAAATCCATAGTAGAGGATGGGATGCTGCAAGTCACTTTCGCAGAGCCATGACGTTTGTCAGCTGGTCTGCGGCAGGGCTCGGCTCAATTCATGACCGCGAACTTCGTGCAGGCGCTGGTCGCCGGAGGCCGAAGCTTCGCCAGAGATTGCATAGGCGACCGCCGCGCCGATCAGTGCAGGAATGATGAAAGCATGTCCGCCGGTCGCCTCAGCGACAAACACGACCGCGGCTAATGGGGTCTTATATCCGGCAGCGATGAACGATGCCATACCGACCGCCGCATACAACTCGATAGAACCGGAATGGGCAATCGACTGAGCGAATGCAGTGCCGAAGCTTCCCCCGGTAAGAAACAGCGGAACAAACATGGCACTGACACCACCGCTGGCAAGCGTAAACAACGTGGCTGCAAGCTTCAGAACACCGAAAATGAATAGCTCCAGCGAACTGTGATGGTGACCGAGAATTTCACCAACTGCTTCGTAATTTGGACCCAGAGGAACCAACGCTCCGCGATATAGCGTCAGAAACAGGATGCCGCAGACCCCCGTGAGAAAACCGCCCAGCGTCATCTTGAGCCAATGCGGAGCCGACCAGTGCACCATAAACACCCGAGCGCGGCGGAAGGTTATCGTGAATGCCATGGCGATCAGGCCGATGAGCGCACCAAGTAGCGCGCACCACAAAAGATCGCGGCCAGTGAAAGAATTCTTGCTGGCAAAGTTGAAGAGCGGTGCGGCGCCCAGAAAAAACGCCAGCGTCACATAAGAAACCACCGATGCAATCAGCGAAGGCAGCAATGCTTCGTGCGCCAGGTCATCTTTGTATGGCATTTCCAGCGCAAAGACGAGCCCGGTCATCGGCGCGCGAAACACGGCTGCCATGCCTGCTGCCGCGCCGCTGATGAGCATAATGCGTCGCTCGCGGTGTGGTAATCCAAAACGCCGCAGCTTCGCCCAAAGCCACGATCCAACGGCGCCGCCACCGTAGATGCTTGGCCCCTCCAGGGCTGCGCTGCCGCCGAATCCGACGGTTGTAATTGCGGCCAGGATTTTCGGCAGGAAAGAGCGAACATCGATATTGCCCTCGTGCTCGTGGTAGGAACGAATAATCTCCTCGGTCGAATGTTCATTTGGATCAGGAGTTAGAAACTGCATGATGAGGCCTGTCACCGCGAAGGCCGCTGTCATCACCGGAAGAATCGTCCACGGTCGGCGCAGAAAAAGATGCAGCACGGGAGGCCACAGTTCCTTCAGGATGACGACTGCAATCCCGGTAACTGCGAGCCCGGTGATGATACCGATGATGGGTGCGATGATCAGCCACTTGTGCAGATCACGTGTGTAGGTCGCAGCCAAATCTTCCGCGATTTTGGGGAAATACTTGCGCAGCAACGGATGCTGCATCAGTCGAAATCTTGGCCTTCGATCGTAATCGTTCTTTATTTCTACCATCACAGTTTTCTCATGTGTTCCTGTCGCCGGCTGGTAGCAGGCAGTCCCTGCGTCTCAGTTCGCAATACGGATTGCAGCGACTCGATCAACATAGGCCCGCGCAAACTGAGTTCCTGCAAATGAGCCTGGGATAAACGATTCAGTACCTTTTGCCCTCGCGCCGTGGTTCTCAAACAAACTCGGCGGCGATCGGCGGGGTCTGTCATACGTTCGAGCAGACCTTCCTGCGCGCACCGATCCACCAATTCGACGACCGTGTTGTGCTTCAGTCCCAGGGCTTCGGCAGCATAAGCGATCGAAGGCGAACGCCCCGCGGGAACACCCGCGACGGCCAGTAACAGCTGGTGCTGCTGCGAATGCAGCCCCGCATCGTTAGCTGCAGTTTCGCTGACGAGAAGAAATTTCCTTAATTGACGGCGAAACGAGGCAAGGGATTGATGGAGGGCGTGGTTCGGATCTTGCCCGGAAGGTTGCCTGCTCACAACAGTATTATATCGCATTGCGATATATTTCACTGAACTCGCCGCTAGCGAACTTTACTGCACAGGGGGTCCAAAATCCCCAGAGATTTGTCGCGTCCTCGCCAACAGATCCGTCAGCGATCCCAACTCTGGCAGCTTGGCGCCCGCAGTGCGAAGGGCAGCCAGTGCCTGCTCGGTTGCGATGTTGCCGACCAGGGCATCCTGCGCAAATGGGCATCCGCCCAGACCACCCATCGCCATGTCGAAACGGCGGCAACCAGCGCGATACGCGGCCAAAACCTTCTCCTCTACCTGATCGGGGCGTGCATGCAGATGCACCCCAAATTCCACCCGATCGTCTCTGGCGAGTACAGCGGATAGGACGGAGGCAATTTGTGCGGAATCCGCGATACCGATCGTATCGGCCAGAGAGATTTGCTCGACACCCATTTCGATCAGCAGGCTGCAGCCTTCGATCACCTCTTCGAGGCTCCACAGATCGCCGTATGGATTGCCAAATGCCATCGATATGTACACGGCGAGGTCCACTCCAGCCTGATAGGCTAACTCTGCAATCGCGTCGAGCGCATCGAGCGATTCCTCCGGTGTTTGATGCTGGTTGCGCTCGAGAAATTCCGGGGAGATGGAATACGGAAAGCCAAGGGTGCGGACGGATTCCGTCGCAATGACCCGTTCCGCTCCTTTTTCATTCACCACGATGCCGATGATGTCGACATTCTCCGGTGCCTGCAACAGGCGCAGCACCTGCTCGGAGTCCGTCATCTGCGGCACGGCCTTTGGCGATACGAAGGAGACCGCATCGATGTGTTGAAATCCGGCAGCAATCAGATCGCGCAGATAGGAGGCCTTCACGTCCGCAGGAATGATTTTCGGCAATCCCTGCCAGGCGTCGCGCGGACATTCGATAATTTTGACTTCGTCTCTGATCATAGTTGTCACACTCTGGAGCGCCGATTAGGTTTGCAAAATTCCCGGATTGAACCGCGGAACGTTCGGATTAAGTGCCGCAACTTCCAGCGCCATGCGCAGAACGGCGCGGGTTTTTCGGGGATCGATGATCGCATCCACCCAGAGTCGCGCGGCCGCGTAACGCGGATCAGTTTGCTCATCGTAAGCGGCCTTGGTGGAGTCAAATAGCTTCTGCTTTTCGGCTTCACTGAGTGCATGTCCTTTGCGTTCCAGTTGCTTGATTCGAACCTCCACCAAAGTGTTGGCGGCGGAGGCGCCGCTCATCACCGCATATTTCGCGGTCGGCCATGCAAAAATAAATCGCGGATCATAGGCCTTGCCGCACATCGCGTAATTCCCTGCTCCGAACGACCCGCCAATAATGACAGAAATCTTCGGTACCACGCTATTCGAGACAGCAGACACCATTTTGGCACCGGAACGGATAATGCCGTTCCACTCTGCATCGCGGCCCACCATAAATCCGTTCACATCGTGCAGAAAAATCAGCGGGACCAGGTTCTGATTGCAATCCATGATGAAGCGCGCCGTCTTATCGGCGGAATCGGGATAGATCACGCCTCCAAACTCCATATGTTTTTCCCCGATATGGCTGATCTGGGTGCGATGAAGTTTCTGGTTGGCGACGATGCCAACGGCAAATCCGCCGATGCGCGCGTAACCGCACAGCAGCGTCTGGCCGTAGTCCGGCTTGTACTCGTCAAAGCGAGAGCCATCGACAATGCGAGCGATCACGGCGTGCATGTCGTAGCTTTGCGAGGCGGCCGCAGGGTCGGGATTGACGATGCCGAGCAAATCTTCCGAGGAATATTTCGGAGCATCCTTCGCCTCGTCGTAGGCAACTCGATCGAATGGCGCGGCCATTGGATGGCCGAGTCGGGAGACGAGCGAGCGCAGACGCGCGATGCAGAGATGATCGTTCGGCTCTTTAAAGTCGACGGTCCCGGATATTTCGGCATGCATGGTGGCGCCGCCCAGTTCTTCAGCGGAAACCTTCTGCCCGATGGCCGCCTGCACCAGCGCGGGTCCAGCAAGAAATAATCCGCTGCCCTCCGTCATCAACAAGTGATCGGTCATCACCGGCAAATACGCACCGCCGGCCACGCACATACCCATGATGGCGGTCATCTGCGGAATGCCGCGCGCAGACATCACTGCATTGTTACGGAAGACGCGACCAAAATCGTCCTGATCTGGAAACACATCTTCCTGCAAGGGCAGAAACACACCAGAGGAGTCAACAAGGTAGAGCGTGGGAATGTGATTCTCCAGCGCGATGCTCTGCGCGCGCAGCACCTTCTTCGCGGTCATGGGAAAAAACGCGCCGGCCTTCACCGTGGCATCGTTAGCGATAATCATGACGACGCGATTTGCAACCCGACCGACACCGGTAACCGTGCCCGCCGCGGGTGCGCCGCCATACTCCGCATACATGCCATGCGCGGCGTAAATGCTCAGTTCGTGAAACTCCGTCCCCGGATCCAGCAGCAGATCGAGACGTTCGCGCACGGTGAGACGCTGCTTTTTGTGTTGCGCATCAATCGCGCTGGCGCCGCCGCCCTCGCGAATCATCGCCTGCTCCGCGTCAAATTCGGCCAACAGGCTACGCATGGCGGCCATACCGGATTGAAAGCGTTCGCTGCCTGTGTCAATGGAGGAAGGCAGAATATTGGGCAGCGGATCGTTTGGCGGTTGGGACAGATGGGTCGTCATAGTCTACGGACACAGTCGGAGCCTGCTCAGCATAGAACACGCAGCGGGAAGGCGCAAATGTCCATGCCCGGCAGACAAAAGCAAGTACACTTTGTCATGCAGCCCGAGGCAAAACTTCAAATTCGATGTCCTTCATGATTTCATCTTCCATGCTGAAGCACGTCGGCGCTTGTATTCTTGTCGCCTGTGCGGTCATTTTTGTCTGCTCAACGTGGCATTGGTCGTTTGTCGGCGACGAAGCTTTCATCCGTTACGTAAATTTCCTGATGCATCACGGAATGGCGCCGTATCGGGATATCGTGGACATCAACATGCCGGGAGCGTACGCCGTCGATTGGCTGGTGGTGCATCTTTTCGGCAGCGGCTCATTGGCGTGGAGGATCTTCGATTTCACGCTGATGGGATTGGCGACGCTTGCCGCAGTGGCGATTGCGTGGCCCTACGACCGGTTCGCGGGAATCTATGCAGGCGCTTTATTCATGTTGATTCATGGCCGCGATGGCGTGGCACAAGCCGGCGAAAGAGACCTTACCATGAGCGTTCTGCTGCTAGGGGCTGTGGCGCTTCTGTTCTATGCTCGCCGAAAAAACTGCTGGGTGGCTACGGCATTCTTCGGACTTCTGTGCGGATGTGCTTCCATCATCAAGCCTACAGTCATTCCGCTGGGATTTGTTTTGCTCTTGATGTTGATCGTCGATCGGCGCCGCAGCCGGTTGCCGATTCTGGTCCACCTGATCGGCGGAATCGCCGGATTGCTGATTCCGCTATTGCTAACGCTTCTCTTTCTTTTACGAGAACATGCAGTTTCTGCATTTCTCTATACGCTCGACAGACTCCTTCCGTATCACGCCAGTATCGGACGTCTGCCGATGTCGTATTTTGTGTGGCATAGTTTTGCTTCCGATCTTGTGCCGATTGTGGCGGTGTGGCTGGCCCTGGCTGGCCTGCAAAAGGATTGGCGAAACTGGGAGCGTGGGGTCCTGCTGGTGTGTCTCGCCTTCGGTCTGGTGTCGCTCATCGTCCAGGGGAAGGGATTTCCGTACCACAGGTATCCATCGGAGGCCTTCCTTCTGCTTCTCGCAGGCATCGATTTCACCCTGGCTCTGCAGCGGCACGGAAAGTTGAAAGCGCTGGGCGTCGTCGGGTTGGGACTCGGCGTGCTGGTCCTTGCTCCGATTTCAACCATCAAGGCCACGCGGTATCAAGGCAAAACCCCCGCGACCAGCACCATGTTGCAGGCCGACCTCAATCGCCTGGGTGGCAAAGCTCTCTCCCGCAATATTCAATGTATCGACAATGTGGGGGGATGCATTCTCACCCTGAATCGAATGCAGATTGTGCAGTCGACTGGTTTCCTCTATGACTGCTACCTGTTTGCGCCCAAACCCAGTCGCGTGCAGGAAGATTATCGCGCAAGGTTTTGGCACGAATTGCAGGTTCATCCTCCCAAAGTTTTTGTTGTCACCAATCGTCTGTGCATGAATGTGCGCGGCAGCTCGTTCAACAAACTCGAGCAATGGCCTCAGTTCGAAGAATATCTTCGTGCCGACTATACATTGGAAGTGCAGCGCACGCCGCCGACCGAAGTGCGATGGTGGAGTCAGAGCACGCAGCCAACCAGCTACAGAATCTATTTGCGAAAGGCGAACTAGAACCTGAGCAGTTCAGTTTCTCAAGCTTTCACACCGAGGAGCGATATAGTCATCTGTCAGGAGAAAATCATGACGGAACAGCAGGCGGAGGGATTTTCTGACTTTGAGCGGGTCCAGGTGCTGCTGCATGAATACGATTCGCTGCGCGACGAAATCCAACAGCGCATCGCCCACGTGTACCAAGTGGTGATTATTTGCGCGGTGCTGGCGACGTGGCTGCTCGGCCGCAACATGGATGATCGCTTCTGGATCGGAGCGATTTTCATGCTGCTCCTGATCGCCGCGTTCGGCTGGTTCAATGGTGAGGACATCAAGCGTGCTGCCGCTCAGCTGCGCTCCATTGAGCAGCACGTCAATTCCTTGTCAGGCGAAGATCTATTGACCTGGGAGACGCACTACGGCGGCGCCATCGCCGGGTACTGGGGCCGTCCCAGACCGGCGTACGTCGGAAGGAGAACGAAAAAACTGCGCGCGAAAACTCCGCAATAATACGATCCTGCAGCGGTTGCTACGTCAGCAGCGTCACCGCACCGGAGCCGATATCGTAATACCCGGCGACCACTTTCAGGCCGCCTTCCTTGATTTTTTCAGAGACCACCGTAGAGGCCTGGCTCAGCAGCTTGGCTTGGATTTTCGCGTTCGCCCTGGTAACGGCTTTGTAGTCGGGCCCAGCCTGGTCGACGGCGGGTTGAATATGCGGATAGAGAACGCTGATTTGTCCGGGCACAGATTTGCCCGCGACTGCGGCCTTGACCGCCCCGCAATTGCTGTGACCCAGAACCAGAATCACCTTGGTCCCGAGTACCGCAACTCCGTACTCCAGGCTGCCGATAATCTCCGGCGTGATGATGTTGCCGGCGACACGCGTTACAAACAGATGGCCGATCGTCTGATCGAAAATGATTTCAACCGGCACGCGGGAATCAGCGCAGGATAGCACAGCGGCGTAGGGCTCCTGCTTTTCTTCCAGGTGCTGCTTCAAAATCGTCAGGTCATGTTCGTGCGCGGTCGTTTTGCCGCTGACAAAACGCCCGTTCCCATCCATCAATTCCTTTAGCGCCGCGTCCGGAGTCAATGTCGATTGCGCCAACACCGAACGTGGATGCAGGAAACTTTGGGCTGATTCGGCAGCGACGCCAGCGGTCACAATGCCGGCAACCGCGGCTGCGGAGCCGCGCAAAAAACTCCGGCGGGACTGTTGTGTGGATTCCTTGAGCGGCATTGAATTGGATTTCGTTGCGTCTGACATGGAACTGACTCCTTGATGGAAGGTGCAGAACAAACTCAATTCACTTGCTCTGCGACCGATCGCCGACTCGATGGTTGAAGGTGACATCCGCCCTTTGGATGCCAAAGAGCGGTATCATTCGTAGCAAATCAATCCAGCTACGCCGTGTGGCGGCCGCGTTCCTGCTGTTCGCTGGCCAGGGCGCGCTCTGCGGTGCGAGTGCTGATGACGCGCTCTTCAGGAGTACGAATCACCTCGTAAATGCCCGCGGCAATCGCACCACCAATCAGGGGTGCGACGATGAAGAGCCAGAGTTGCTGAATCGCCCATCCTCCAACAAACAGAGCAGGCCCGATGCTGCGGGCCGGGTTAACCGAAGTGTTATCGATGGGAATGCCTACCAAATGGATCAGGGTGAGGACCAGCCCAATCGCGAGGCCGGCAAAACCGACAGGGGCTTTAATATCGGTCGCTCCCAGCACAGTCAGCACCAGGAACGCGGTCAGGATGATTTCTGCAATGAAAGCCGCCTGCATGCTGTAGAGGTCCGGAGAATGCATCCCATAACCATCGGCTCCGAGACCACTGACGGAGGCATGGTACCCGCCCGGAATTCCACGAGCAATAGCCAGGATGAGTGCTGCCGCGATGACCGCACCCAGGATCTGGGCAATGACATACATCACAGCATCCTTGCCGCCGATTTTTCTCGATAGCAAAACTCCAAACGTCACAGCCGGGTTGACGTGGCAACCGGAGATGGGGCCGATCGTATAAACCATGGCCAACAGCGAAAGTCCGAAAGCGAAGGCAACGCCCTCAAACCCAATATGCTTACCCGCAAACACCGCGCTGCCAACGCCGCCGAACACCAGCACGAATGTCCCGACTAACTCCGCAAAATACTTTTTCATGGAAGAATCCTCCGGAAGGAAATCAAGCAGGAAATCAACTGAATATACACCCTGTTGATAGGGAGGAACTATGAAAAAACGTGCGGTCACAGGTCTCTACGCCGAAATTTCGACGCTACGGTGTCGTGCCGGCGAGGCCTAAATCTTCCGCGTGCTGCTGCATCGCCGCCAGGCAAAACGCGACATGCTCCGGTAGCGCGATGTCAAGTTCGGCCGCTCCCACAACAATGTCGTCACGATTCACGCCGCGGGCAAATGCCTTGTCTTTCATCTTTTTCAATACAGACGGCACATTCACGTCGCGGATGGATTTGGTGGGCTTGACCAAGGCATTTGCGGTCAGAAATCCCGCTAACTCGTCGCAGGCGAACAGAATCTTATCGAGATGTGAAACCCGGGGAGTATGGGTATACTCGGCATGGCCCATAATGGCGTGGCGCACCTCTTCCGGCCAGCCCCGTTCGGTCAGGATGCGATTGCCAATCCACGGATGTTCTTCCGACGAAGGATATCTCTCGTAATCGAAATCGTGCAGCAGGCCGGTAACGGCGTAGGTTTCGACCAGGACGCGCGCATCTTCCGGCGACAAGCAGAGCTCCATGGCGCGCTGCTCACCGTAGGCTCGAACGCAGGCTTCGACACTTAGGGCATGCTTCAACAAACTGGCGGACTGGGTGTACTGATTCAGCAGGTGCCAGGCCGCTTCGCGATCATGGGTTTTGTCTTTGGCGATTTGGTTTGAATCCGATTCCGGCGATGTCCGGCTGGGTGAAGGAATTGGCGTTACTTCGGGCATCTAGCGCATCTCCTTGGCTTATGATCCTCGAAATTCGAGACAAATTTGCGGTTATTTTTGGCTATTTAGTGCTTTTTCTCATTTTTATCTTGACAAGTCGCTGATTTCCAAGCAGCTTATCAAAAGACGCATGCCGTAAGCATGCGACGGATGTCAGCTCTGGCCTCCGTAAATGAAACTATGGCAACTATGATGGCTCCCGTTGCTTCAAGGGAGGTTCTACGTTGCGATCGCTGCAACCTGGTGCAATTTAGCACCAGCAACCTGCTTTGTCGACGCTGCCGAAAGCCCTTGGAAGTAGCTGAACCCGAACCTATAGTGTCCTCGGAAGTCGAGGTCATGGGGACACGTGCGCCGGGCAACCGGCAGTCCAAAGTTGCCGTGCGTCTGCGAGAAATTCGCAATGCCCGACACTTAAGCCAACGGCAACTCGCAGCCCGCCTGGAGGTACCGCGCACCTACATCTCGAAAATCGAGAATGGTCGCGCCATGCCTACCCTGTCGTCGCTGCAGCGGCTGGCCAATGCCTTATCAGTACCCATGTCGGAAATGGTGCATGACGCGCGGTATGAGCGGGAGCGCGAAATTGCTGCCATGATGGAAGATCCTTTTCTATCGGAAATCGCACAATGGGCTGCTGGCCTCGATAACCTGCATCGCGCTATGGTGCTGGGTCATATTCGAGAAATGGCAAGCGGCGGCCGCCGAACGGCCTAGAACCTGCTCCCCCAGCAGGCTTAAGACCACGCCGCCAACCTGGTACAGCCACGATAATTTCTATCGACACCGTGGCTGACGGCAGGCGTTCCAGCATCCTATTTGCGACCCCTCTTCGCACTATGCTACGGTCGAAGCAAGTTGAGGTATTCCCCTTGTCCAGCGTAACCGGACCCAGCAGAATTCATGAATTGTCCGCCGACGAGCTTGCCATCTACCGGCAGCTGGATCCCGAGCAATTGCCGAAGCACATCGCCATCATTATGGATGGCAATGGGCGATGGGCCGGCCAGCGTCGCCTGCAGCGCTTCTTCGGCCATCAACAGGGTGCGGAGTCCGTTCAATATGTCGTCGAGACTGCCTCGCGCATTGACTTGCCGTGGCTGACGCTCTACGCCTTTTCGCTGGAAAATAATCTGCGGCGCCCCGAAACAGAAGTCAGTTTTCTAATGCGATTGCTGCGTACCTACCTGGTGAATAACGTGAAGCGGATGAACGACAACAACGTCCGCATCGCCTATATCGGGCGCATCAAGGATCTGCCGCAAGAAGTGCAGGAGACCATGCAGTGGGCGGCCGAGCAGACGGCGCACAACACCGGCACCACCCTGACGCTGGCATTGAATTACGGCGCACGGGTAGAAATTGTCGATGCGGTTCGCGATGCGCTGCGTAAAATTGCCGCTGAGCAGAGCGGTCCACTCCCTCTTGAAGAGCTGCTGTCGAAGTTTACCGATCAGCACATCTCCCAGGCGCTTTATACCGCGCACATGCCTGATCCGGACCTGGTGATCCGCACCAGCGGCGAAATGCGCATCAGCAATTTTCTGCTCTGGCAGATTGCTTACTCAGAAATTTATGTTACCGACCGTTTCTGGCCAGACTTTCGCGGCAAGCATTTCCTGGATGCAATTCGCGAGTATCAATGCCGCGAGCGGCGCTTTGGCGGTCTTGGCAATGCACCTAAAGTAAAACCGGTCGAGCCGGAACAAGTCCTAGTGCGCTAGAGCGTTTCCTTTCACTGCTGCCAAATCATGAACAACCGAAGCGCATGTTAGATCCCTGAGAACAACTCCCCTGAAAAACTCTGCACCGTTTCTCCATTCATACGATAATGATCCACAGCCCCATCGATCCCCATGCAAAGGTCGGCCGCAGTTCAGGCGCGGCAGGTAGAGAGAGAACTCGATTCAATGAAACGTATTTTGACGGCGGTCATTTTGATTCCGCTGGTATTGGCGCTGATTTTGTGGGGTCCGTTGTGGCTGCAGATGCTGAGCGCCTGGATCATCGCAGAGCTGGCGCTCCGTGAGTACCTTGTGTTGGCGGATGCATCGGGGGCGCGGGTTCCGCGTTGGCTGGTGATGGCCTGGTGCGCAGCCCTGTTTGCCGTGGCATATTGGACGCCGCCGTTACTGCTGGCAGCCGTGGGAATTTCTGCGTTGACGCTGCTGGGCGTTTGCTCACTGCGCTCGCCCTTGGAACGCATTTTGCCCGACGCGGCGGCGGGATTCTTTGGCTTGATCTACATAGCGTTACCGCTGCTGTTTGCTCCCTTGTTGACAGTTCAGGAAAACGGCGTTTCCCTGCTGCTGTTCCTGCTGGTCGTGGTGTGGGGCGGCGACATTGTGGCGCTCTATGTCGGGCGACTGATGGGTCGCCACCCCATGGCGCCGCGACTCAGCCCGAAAAAAACCTGGGAGGGCGCGGCCGGCTCGGTCATCGGCAGCATCGCAGCAGGCCTGGGTATCGTTTACTTCGCAAGCCATCTCTATCGCCACGGCATCGAGCTGTTGTTCTATGCTCAACCATGGTGGTATTGGACCGGCATGGCAATTTTGTTGAACGTGGCGGCACAAATCGGGGACCTGTTGGAGTCGGCAATCAAACGCGGCGCAGGGGTGAAGGATTCTGGAACGTTGCTGCCGGGACATGGCGGCGTTCTCGACCGCATTGACGCCCTGCTGCTGGCAATTCCAGTCTTGTGGTATGCGCTGCTGCTGCGGCAGGCCTATTGAGGGGCTACGGGTCCAGCGGAGGGCGCCTGACGGCGCAACAATCGAGGAATTTGTGGTTTGCCTGCAGAATAGAAAAACAGGAAAATACTTGAAAAACCTTGCAATTCTCGGTTCTACCGGCAGCATTGGCCAGAGCACGCTGCGCATTGTCGAAAGCTATCCCGAGCGATTCGCCGTGGTCAGTCTGGCCGCGGGTCGCAATCTCGATACGGTCTTTGAGCAATGTATACGTTGGCAGCCTCGCGTGGTTTCCTTGGCCGACGAAACGCTGGCGGAAACCCTGCGGCAGCGACTGCGAGTTGCAGGCATCTCCGGCATAGAAGTTGTCTACGGATCGGCGGGCACTGTTCACGCGGCCACGTTGCCGGAAGTCGACTTTGTGGTGAGTGCCATCGTAGGAGTCGCCGGACTGGAAGCCACCTATGCCGCGATCCAAGCCGGCAAGACCGTCGGAGTGGCGAACAAGGAATGCTTGGTGGCTGCGGGCGAAATCTTGATCGAGGAGGCGCAGCGCAAAAAGGTGAGGATTCTGCCCATCGACAGCGAGCACAACGCAATCCATCAATGCATGCGTGGCGGCGTACCACAGGAAGTGCGCGGCATCTGGCTTACCGCCTCTGGCGGACCGTTTCGGGCCACACCGCTGGAGCAATTTGCCGGCATCACCGTGGAACAGGCCTTGCGTCATCCCACCTGGGTGATGGGCCAGCGGATTACCATTGACTCCGCCACCATGTTGAACAAGGGTCTTGAGATCATCGAAGCCTGCCGCTTATTCAATCTGCCGCCGAGCGCCGTGCGTGTGACCGTGCATCCGCAATCGACGATTCATTCCCTTGTGGAGTTTGTTGACGGCAGCATTTTGGCCCAGCTTTCGGTCACGGATATGCGCCTGCCGATCCTATACGCATTGACCTATCCGGAGCGTATTCCATCCGATCTGACGTTCGATATGCGCAGCCTGGCCGAGCTGGATTTTTCCCCGCCGGATCTGGAGCGATTCCCTTGCCTGCGGCTGGCATACGAGGCGGCGGAGATCGGCGGCGAGCACTGCATCGCGCTGAATGCGGCGGATGAAGTCGCGGTCGAGGCGTTCCTGGCGAAGCGCATCCCCTTCCCGGCCATACCGCGTACAATTGAAGATGTGCTGCGGCAAACGCCGCGCCGGCATCCGGCCACCATCGCGGAAGTGCTGGATGCAGATGAACGGGCACGGGTCACCGCCCGCGAGTTGCTCGCGAAGGACCAGAGAGCGTAAAACCAGAGAACGGATACCCCCAAACC
>DATJUD010000114.1:0-11015 GCA_035502695.1 Acidobacteriaceae bacterium | reverse complement strand
TAGCGGTCGGCCTTCGGCATCTTCATGCGGCAATACCACATGCGATGCTCCACGTCGCCGCGCCGGAAGATGATGAGGCCCGGCTTCAGCTCCTCTTTTTCGGTGACGAATGCCATAATTGGCCTCCATCGTTTGACTCGTTCTGTGCGGTTTCCGTGCAGATTTTCTGTGCAAGCCATTGATTCTTCGTGGCTGTGCAGACTTTGTATGGAATATATTAACAAATTATGTCTTTTATTTCTAGCTGTTTATGATACAGTTGTCATCCCGACCGAAGGCCGCCCGGGCGACTGGACCCGCTGATCCTTTTATCCCGAAGGGATTTGGGTACCCTGGCCGCCCATCGCGGCCGGGTGGATCTTCTTCTTCGAGCCCGCACCTGTCTTTGTGTGTTCCGCTATTGCGGAAAGCGAGGGTACTCCGAGGAATCGCATTTGCTTTCTCCTGTCACGACCCTCCAGCTTTATGCCCGACGCCTGGAGGTAGCGGGTTACTTCTCCCTTGATGTACTCGTCAAGATCGAGATAGATTTTCTGCACGCGCATTGCCTTGTATCCATTGCCCCAGCCATTGATTAGGTTTCTGAGACTCTGTAAGGTTGTGGCGAGACTGTCACCCGAGTGCGGTTTGAGTATCAGAGCTACCTTATCTTTAAATCGCGGGATCGCCTTAGGATCCGGCGAAGTGAAACTCCCTTCGAATCGAACCCCAACAAAGTTAAGGCCATCCTTACTGAAGTATCCAAATCTGCTCTTGCTTTTTGGCTCATCCAGAGCATGGATTTGCAGTCCGAGTTGGCCGAGCAATCTCCTACAGACGAGGTGAGCACGTTCTGCTTCGTCGCGCGTTTTGCACAAAACGATAAAGTCGTCTGCGTACCGGATGAGCTTGAAACCCTTCCGCGTCACCGTCTGATCAAAGTCGTGCAAGTAAAAGTTCGCGAGCATCGGTGACAGAACGCCTCCCTGCGGAATTCCAGCTGTGGCACCGACAAAAAGGCTCTCGTACTCAACCTGGAAAGCTTCAAGGTTATCCAACTCCTGCTCGAAACATTGCTTCAACACCGGCAGCAGGCTTCGTTGACGAATATGTTTCGCAAATTTCATCCAAAGCCGTGAGCGATCGACGGTCCCGAAAAAGTTTACGATGTCTGCTTCGAAGTAATGAAGGTAGCCACAGTCGACCAACTCATGCACTTTCCGGATGACGGCAGACACGCCTCGATCCTCGCCCTTGATGTAAGCGAAGCTGCATGGCAAATCAAACTTATCGAACGATGGCTGAATGTGTAGTGCGAAGGCTTTCATGACCACTCGGTCCCGAACCGCAGGGATTTGAAGGGGTCTCGGCTTCGCCGATCCGATTTTGAAGTGCACGCTGGGACGAAGGCGGCACAACCGATAGGTGCCATCCCTAAGTTCCTTGCTGATTTTGCGAAGGTTCCAATCTAGATCAGCCGCAAAGACTTCGATAGTCACGCCATCGCAGCCCTTGGATTTCTTCCGCTTCGCAAGCTTCTTCCATGCGTTGCGGAGGTGTGCCGGCTCCGAGACTAAATGTAGAGCTGTAGAGGATCTCATAAAAAGTATCGCTGCCTGCGGAGAGAACTTCGAATGCAGGCAGCGTTTTCGGGTGCATTGTGTGAGACACACGAAGCAGCTTCGTGCTCTCATAGCCAACGCATTCGCTTCGTGTAAAAGCGACGCCTCCACCAATAGTCCAACGCTTCGGCGTTCGGACGAGCCGAATGCCTGGCGATGATTTGGTGCTGCCGTTCACAGACAGACTCAAGAAAACCGCGATCGCCAAAACCGCGCGACAAGCGGATAGCCCTATCTTGATTCTAGTCGCATTGGTTTTTTGTCAAGTCCTTTCGGACCCCGCTCGCCGCCTGCCACCTGGAAGTTCTTGCTTGCCATCGCTCTCCTTTTATTCTCGACAGCACTAACAGATGTCGCAAGATCGGACTGTCTCTGACGACCGGCCCTACATGCGCACAATGGATGCCGCCCTGCACGCTTCGGGTGCATTGTGTGAGACACACGAAGCAGCTTCGTGCTCTCATAGCCAACGCATTCGCTTCGTGTAAAAGCGACGCCTCCACCAATAGTCCAACGCTTCGGCGTTCGGACGAGCCGAATGCCTGGCGATGATTTGGCGAACACCAATATCGCAGATTATAGGCTAAGAACTGGAACAGGGAGGTAATAATCGGGAGATTTCCGCTCCCACATCGTTGCTACCGATAGGTCTGCTTGTGTTGAGAGGTGGCTGACCCGCACCTGCAGCCCGACCACCCGTGCCGTAAGCACTACTGTCCGCCGCACAGTATTTATCCAGTCGCCCACCCCTAGAAAACTGCTCCTGGCTGGCGCATCCATCATTCCGAAATTGATAGAATGGAGATAAGCACTCCGACCGACTTCCTCAAGCCAGCGTATTTCCCTCGATCGCACGGAGTTGGCGGCGGCAGATTTTCGTTTTTTTGCGGAAAAGTCGCTGCAAAAACCGAAAATACTTGAGGTTTCCACCCGCTGGCGCAGCAGCCAAAGCGCTTACCGCAAAAACAGCGCTGCATAATCCTTCAATTAGCCTGCATAATCCTTCAAATAGCCTGCATAATCCTTCAATTACGCTGCATAATCCTTCAATCAGCCTGCACAATCCTTCAACTACCCAGCCTAATTCGCCCCACAAACCACATCAGTGCGACGAGGCATGGCCATGCTTCATCGCGTCGCCTCGACACAAACTCGCCGCCGCAGCAGAAGTTCCCGCCTGTTCGCACAGCAGCTCCCGCAGCTTCTGATTCTTGATCAATAATTCCGCCACCAGCCGCTGCAGCCGGAGATGGTCTGTCTCCAGCTCAATCAACCGCGCACGCAGCGAGAGATTCCCCGGCTCGCTGCCCCGTCGATCGATGCGCGCAACATTTCCCCGAGCCACACTTTCCGCGTGCGGCGTAGATTCGAAAACTCCCATCGTCTGATTCATCGCTCTATATCCCTTGCGTGGTGGCAGGCCCTTCTTTGCGTGCCTGTTCGAAATCGCCGCGACGTCCAAATCCGCAACGTCCGCGCAGCCCGGAGCGAAACTTCTCCCGCTCTTCCTCGCTCATGCTGGCCCAGCGCTCTTCCATATGCCGCCGCCAATGACGCCGTCCGCCCCCGCCGTGGCGATGGACACCTCCAAACAAAATCTTGGCGAGAATCAACAGTCCCAGCCCCTGCCAATAGGTGATCCTGTGCAACCCGAAGATCCCCGGCATCAACCAGTTCCACAGGTACATGATGATGAAGCCGAAGATGGTCGCGCCAATGACAACAAAGGCGACAATTTTCAAAACTCTTCCGATACGATGGTTCATTGATTTTCCCTCATGACTTTCCAAAATTTTCATCGACTGCAAGCAGCCGTTTGCGCAGATGCAGCACTGCATAACGCTTCTGCGACAGCAATGTGTTCACGCTCAGCCCGGTCTCTTCTGCCAGTTCCTTGAAGCTGCGTCCCATCCACTCGTGCGCCAGAAATACCTCACGCTGGTTCGCCGGCAATTCATCCAGCGCATCGTCCAGCACCTCCAGCAGCACATTCCGCGCGTAGATCGCATCCGGCCCCGCATCCGGCGAAGGCAATAAATCCTCCAGCGATAACGAATCATCCTCGCCAATCGGCTCGCTGAGTGACGCCGGCTTCTGCCGTCGAAAGCGATCCGTGATCCGATTGCGAGCCACGCGGTAGAGCCAAGCCGTCACCTGTTCGATCGGCTGCAACAGGCGATAGGCCTCAATCAACTCATAAAAAACATCCTGCAGAATGTCTTCCGCGTCGCCGGAATCCAGAACGCGCTTGCGAATAAAGTTGCGCAGCCGCGGCTGGTCCCGTTCAAACGCCTTCGCGATGAACTGGTCCTGCTCGTCGATCGTCCAATCCTGGCTGGGCATTCTGTTCCTCAAAATCACGACCTCTCTCTGCGCTTACGAGCAGGTCTACCAGTGTTAACGGATGAGGAAGGGAAATATTGTAGGAAAAATGAAAAAAGATGGAATAGCCTGATGCGTCGCGTCTTTGACAGTGAGTCGGGGAGTTAGGCCCAGGCTTCCGGCGTGACAAATTCGCACAGCTCACCGCGCAGCGCGAACTCATCTTTCCAGCGTTGAATCAACCGGTCGACCGCGACGATGGTATGCCTGCGATCCTGGCCCATCGCAGCCTGCCCGCCATCGTGCAGCAGCGCATTGGTTGCGTTTCCCCCGCGCACATTCCGCCGAAAGCTGCGCAGAATATTCTGCTCGACAGCATCCGCAGTCGTCGGCTTCCAGTCGTAGCCCATCGCATTCCACAGCACCGGCGTCAGCCCCAGCTCGCGAGCGGCGCGCAACACGTCCGGTCGACGTCCGCCATGCGGTGGGCGAAACCATCGAACCGGCGCGCCCAGCGCATCTTCGAGCGCATCATTGCAATCGCGCAATTCCTGCCGAACAACCTTCGGCGCCCGGATCAGCAGCAGCGGATGCGTCATGGTGTGATTGCCAATCAAATGCCCCGCCGCGGCCACCGCACGAGCAATCTCCGGACGCTCCTGTACAAATCGCCCAATCATAAAAAAAGTCGCGCGCACTCCGTACTTCGCCAGCACCTCCAGCAGGCGATAGGTGTCGGGATCGTTAGGGCCGTCGTCAAACGTCAATGCAATCTGGCGAGGATTCTTTGCCGCCACCGCGCAGCGCCCAAAGATCTGCGACGTCGGCCACATCCCCGCATAGGCATAAGCCCCGGCCGCCAGCACGCCAGCCGCCACAGCGGTCGCGGCGATCACGCCGGCACCGGGCGACTCAGTCCGGTTTCCAGCCGCCGCAGGATCATGCACGGGAAGGGTCAGAATTTTTGGTGGGGTCATCGCGTTTGAGTGTATCGGAACCGGTTCCGAGGGGTATCCACAAGGTATCGATTTGTCGCTTGCCGAGTTGCCGTGCGCGTGCTATCTTCGATTTTCATTCGCTTTTACTACGAAGGAGATTCGCCATGGCCAAGCTTTTCGAAAATCCGAGATTCATCGCAATTGAAGGCCCGATCCGCGCCGGAAAATCCACTTTAGCCAGGCTGCTGGCCCAGGAAATCGGCGCCACCCGCATCAGCGAACCGCAGCACAATCCTTTCCTGTCGCCATTCTATCGCGGTGAAAGAAGCGCTGCTTTTCCCGCGCAGATGTGGTTCCTGATGTCGCGATATGAGCAACTCTGTGCCGCTGCCGAGCGCGACGCCAAGGCCGGGAAAGCGGCTCCCATGGTGGCCGACTATATCTTCGAGAAAGACAAACTGTTCGCCAACCTGAACCTGACCGATGACGAACTGGCGCTCTACGAGCGGCAGTTTCAATATTTCCGCGATCAGTTGACGACTCCTGACCTGGTGATTTATCTGCAGACCTCGCCCAAGGTGCTGCGCACCCGCCTGGCGCGCAAAGCGGTGCCTGAGGAGCGGGCAATTTCCGGCCGCTACCTAGAGCAGGTGGCCGAGGCCTACGAGCATTTCTTCTTCCACTACACAGCCAGCGATTTGCTGATCGTAAATACGGACGATATCGACTTTGTGCTCAATAATGAGGATCTGCAAACCCTGCTGCGGCGACTCAAGGAGCCGGTGCACGGCACGCAATACTTCCTGCCGCTCGGCAATGGAGAAAAAGGCGGCCCGCTCAGTCCGCTGCGCGCGCTTCGTGCGCAGGGCGCCTCACTGAGGTCGATGATCTCCATGCCGCGGTCAATCTTCGGCTCTCCGCAAACAAGCATTGACACGCCGCGAACTGGAGTTGGCTCGTCGCGAACTGGAATTCGTTTGCCCCAGGCGTCGGCTCCTGCGCTGCGTTCGTTTTCGCTGCGATCGGTGCCGCCGACCATGCGCTCGCTCACCTGGAGCTTCGGTCCCGGAATTGTTCAGGCCGCCCAACGCCTCTGCCGGTAAGCTAGCAGTTTTGCACCTCTGCAGCCAGATACTGTTGGCGAAGTAATGACGTTGACCGCTAACAGCCAATATTCCCACTACAATGGCACCAATGCCTACAACATCTCATGAACTTGCCGATGACGATGGTCTGACATCTCCAGAAGTAGGGCGCTGGGCGGAAGAAAAATACCGCCTCATTTCTCTGTATGCCGAACTATTTTCAAAAGGGATGAAAGACAAATGGGACAAAAGGGTTTACATCGACCTGTACGCTGGTGCTGGGTTCAGTCGGATAAGGGGGACATCGATCATTCTCAGAGGATCGCCCGCTCTTGCTTTGGCTGTTTCTCACCCGTTCGATAAATACATATTTTGTGAGGAAGATTCAGATCAACTAGAGACGTTGAAGTTCAGAACGAATCGAATGGCTCCAGATATCGATGTTTCTTATGTCTCTGGAAGTTGCGACGAGCACGCCGAGGACATCTGTTCCTGCATTCCAAGGTATTCGCAGGGAAACACGGTGTTGTGCCTGTGTTTGGTCGATCCCTTCGATTTCGGGATCAAATTCGAGACGATACGTAAGCTGGCAGCGTCTTTCACCGATTTTCTGGTCCTTCTCGCGATTGGAATGGATGCAAACAGGAATTACAAACATTATGTGGACGGCAATTCTACTAAGATCGATGAGGCCTTGGGGAACTCGGAATGGCGGGAGCGATGGAAGAATCTAGGAGCTCGCAGGAAAGAATTCAGGCACTTTTTAGCCGCTGAATTCTCAAAAAGTATGGAATCCCTCGATTATCTTCGCCAGAATTTGGATCAAATGAAGCTGGTTCGGTCAGATGACAAGAATCTGCCTCTATATTATTTGGCACTTTTCTCGAGGCATCCCACAGCGAATAGATTTTGGAAAGAGGTCCTGAAATATGGCACGGACCAGCCAAGCTTTTCTTGGGAGTAACAGCGATGTCATTGCTCACGAAAATCGAATGGACCGACGCGACCTGGAATCCTGTCCGGGGTTGCACCAAGATCAGCCCTGGCTGCAAGCATTGTTACGCGGAGAGATTTGCCGAGCGTTTTCGTGGTGTTAAAGGGCATCCATTTGAGCAGGGCTTTGACCTGCGTCTGGTCCCAGAAAAGTTAGCGGAGCCCGTCCGTTGGAGTGAACCCCGGATGATCTTTGTTAATTCAATGAGCGATCTGTTTCATAAAGGTGTGCACCAAGACTACATCGTGAAAGTCGCCTCTACTATGCGTCTGGCGCGTTGGCACACATACCAGGTGTTGACCAAGCGTTCTGGCCGTCTCAAGAATCTTCTCAGCGGGCCGCTTCTGGAGGCTGCAGCGGAGCCACATATCTGGTGGGGCGTTTCAGTCGAGAATCGAAAACATGGTTATCCGCGGATAGCTGATTTGCAAGAGACTCCAGCCGCCGTCCGTTTCCTCTCCGTGGAGCCTCTGCTGGAGGACATTGGGCAGATTCCACTTGAGGGCATCTCGTGGGTAATTGTTGGCGGTGAGAGCGGTCCGGGTTCAAGACCGATGGAGATCGAATGGGTTCTATCTATCCAACAACAATGCGAAGAAGTAGGCATACCCTTTTTCTTCAAACAGTGGGGCGGTGTTCGTAAGAAAATTCGCGGTCGAACCCTATTGGGAAGAACGCACGACAGCTTTCCGGTTCGGGTCAATCACCCCGTGCTACCCGCCGGTGTGAGATTGCGGCACGCTATGGAAATCGAGAGTGCCTCATTGGTTCACTTGTCCGCTTAATTCAAATTGCAAGAGCGCTCCCGCTTGGTCGTCGGTTCGGGTAGGATGGGGAATGTTGCCTGTCGCAGGGCGGGCCCCCCAACTATGCGAGCGCTGATCTTTTCTGATATCCACGCCAACATCGATGCCCTGGACGCGGCGCTCGAAGCGGCTCCTCAACACGACGTCGTCTGGAACCTGGGCGATGTGGTCGGGTACAACGCTGCGCCGGAAGCCGTGATTGAGCGATCACGCGAGATTGGCACCATGTTTGTCCGGGGAAATCATGATCGTGCGTGCGCCGGTCTGACTGGGGCGGAAAGCTTCAATCCTGTGGCGTATCGCGCCGTGCAGTGGACGCGAGGCCAACTCGGTCCTGATGCCCTTGAATGGCTGAAGGACATGCCGGCCGGCCCGATTCTTCCTGCGGGAACGCTGGTGAGTTGCGTCCATGGCTCGCTGCTTGACGAGGATGAATATCTGCTCTCCCCGGAGGACGCGGAAGGGCAATTTGAGCGTACTCGCAGCCCGATCACATTCTTCGGGCATACGCATGTGCAGGGCGGATTTGCCGCGAATGACGCCGGCGAATGGTTTCAACTGAAGCCAGCGTATAGCGACGACACGATCGTCGAAAGCTACGATCTGGATCTGCGCAGCTCCGCAAAATACCTGATCAACCCTGGCGCGGTGGGCCAGCCTCGCGATCGCGATTGGAGAGCCGCCTTCGCGGTCTACGATGACCAGGCAGCGCGCGTGACCTTCTTCCGCGTTCCTTACGATGTGAAGGCAGCGCAGAAGCGAATCGAACGTGCCGGCCTGCCGGAAATGCTGGCGTCACGCCTGAGCGTCGGGCGATAGCTGGTCCACCCTCCACGATACGAGCGCGAAGGATGACAACCCACATCTCAAGGCGAGATGTGGGGCACCCGGATTTTTCTCAGTCTGGAACTACTCCGCGTCGGCTTCTTTTTCGACGACGACCTTGACGTGCGCGGTGACTTCGCGATGCAGACGGACAGGGATCAGGAATTCGCCCAGCGATTTCAGCGGCTCTTCCAACTGCACCTTGCGGCGGTCCACCTGGAAGCCCTTGGCTTCAAGCGCCTGCGCAATGTCCGGCCCGGTGACGGAACCGAACAGGTGATCGTTGTCGCCAGTCTTGCGGGCGAACTTCAGCTCGACATTCTCAAACTGCTGCAGCAGCAATTCGGCATCGGCCTTTTCCTTGGCGGAGCGGCGCACGGAGGACGCCTTCATCTGCTCGATCACCGCTTTATTGCCGGGCGTTGCTTCGATGCCCAAGTTGCGCGGCAACAGAAAATTGCGGCCGTATCCTTGCGCCACTTTCACAACATCCCCGCGATGACCGAGGTTCTCGACATCTTCCTTCAAAATAATTTCCATATCTCAATCTCCAAAAATTCATAAAAAAGGCGCGAGCGACCTGCTTAGCCGCGAGGCGCTCTAGTGACGCTGTGCAAAGGGCAGCAGAGCGATGTTGCGAGCCTGCTTGATGGCGCGGGTGACGCGGCGCTGGTGCGTGGTGCAGACGCCGGTCAGGCGGCGGGGAACAATCTTCCCGCTTTCTGCCACGAAGCCCTGCAGCAAGCGCACATCGCGATAGGGAATAGCATCGATTTTCTCGACGCAGAATTTGCAAACTTTCTTGCGACGGAAAAATTTGCGTCCGCCGGGACCGGCGCCTGCACCTGCCGGGCGCGGTGGCCGCGGACCAGAGTGAGAGGGTCCATCCGATGTTGATGATGTTGATTGCGATCTTTCTTCTGCCATGTTGCGACTCCTTCGTAGTCGGCCGGAGAGCGTCTCCGGCACGGGAACTCATAGTTCGGTTGGAAATGCCGTGGGCACTGCCCACAAAAATGTTGTGTCAGCTTCCTTAGGCAATCGCTTCTGGAACCGCCGCGGCTTCTGCCGGCTGTTCGACGCTGCGCTGTGGAGCGACGGGTTGCGCGGCAGTGGCATGCGCGGCAGCAGCCTGGGACGCAGCTGCGGCGGCATTCGCCTGGGCAGCCTGCGCGGCCTGGGCATTCACCGTGCTTTGCTTGATTTTGGTGGAGCGCAGCTTCTTGATCTTGTTGATGCGCTTTTCTTCCTCGTCCATGCGGACGGTGATGAACTTGATGACAGGCTCGGTTACGCGCAGGCGGCGTTCCAATTCGGCCACCAGGCTGCCATCCGCTTCCACGGTCAACAGGTTATAGTTGCCCTCGTTGAACTTGCGGACAGTGTAGGCCAGCTTGCGGTTTCCCAGCTTCTCGCTCGATACCAATTTGCCATTGCCCTTGGTGATGGTGGCTTCAAAACCGGCGATCAGCTTGTCGGCTTCCTCGGCCGCCACGTCCGGGCGCAGGATAAACATCACTTCGTATTTCCGTTGCATTCGTCTCTCGTTTCCGGCAAAGCCTTCTGGCCTTGCCTGTCGCAGCCTTCAGGGCTGCTCAGTTCTGCCGTTCAGTCGTTTGCTTCACTCTTGCTCTTCGGCGGTGATCCGCCGATTCAACCGGTTCATCGCGACGCTGGCGCCTTCGGTTAAAAGCAACTCAATCGCCGTCGAAACATCGTCCAGTACTTTGTCCAGCACCGCCAGCTCCGCCTTGCGGAACGGCGTCAGAACATAATCCTTGCGTCGCTGGCGGGCGTTTTCTGCCGCCATGGCGTCTTCCGGAGCAATTCCAATTCGAATTCGCAGCCACTCTTCTGTGCCCAGCGCACTCGAAATCGACTTGACCCCGTTGTGCCCGCCTGCGCTTCCGCGCTCACGGATACGAATACTGCCCAGCGGCAGAGCCACCTCGTCATACAGCACGATCAGCTGCCGTCGCGGATCAATTTCCAACTCATCCACCAGCGCTGCTACCGACAACCCACTTAGGTTCATGTAGGTTTCCGGCTTGGCCAGCAGCACCTGGCGGCCGGCGATGCGCGCCGAAGCTGTCAGTGCCTTCGAGCGTCGATTCGCCACCACCACACCACACTGCTCAGCCAGCCGATCAATGGCCAGAAAACCGGCGTTATGCGGTGTGAACTGATACTCGATCCCTGGATTGCCCAGCCCGACGATCAGGGTGACTCCCGCATCGCCGCCAGAATTCAAGTTCGAACTTATGCCGCCAGAAGTTTCCATGCGCTCCCGAAACTATTTCTTGGCGTCTTTCTTTTCATCCTTCTTAACTTCTTCACCGGCCTCAGCGGTCTCCTGCTTGCCCTTCTTGGCCACTTCAGGTTCCGCGGGTGCTTCGGCTGCCAGCGCATCTGGCGTGGCCACAACTTCCTCACGAACTGCTGTA
>DATJUD010000113.1:0-16874 GCA_035502695.1 Acidobacteriaceae bacterium | reverse complement strand
GGCCTCCGGCAGTGTTTGCAGCTTCACCGCGTGATCCACGTGCCCTGCATTGCGGGCAAAGACAAACTGATAATGATATCCCTTCGCGGCGAGGACTTTGGCCATCTGCTCATTGGCGACGACCCAGTCATGCATGTTGTCGCGCATGATATTCGGATTGTAGAGATCCCGATCGCCCACCTCCAGCCAGATGCGAATCGGCTTGGCAGAGCTGTTCGGGATCAGGCTCTCGTGAAATTCCCACGCGCCGTGCGGAGTCCGCGGGTTGTAGGGCCACTGTTGATTTACGAAGGTGCCGGAGTAGGTAAGAACACGGTGGTACAGCTCCGGGTGATACCACGCCATGATGAATGCGCAGGAGCCGCCGGAACTGCCGCCCATCGTAGCGCGGCCATTGGGATCTTTGGTGAGCTTCACATGGGCTTTCGCCTCCACCAGCGGCAAGACCTCATGTTCGACGAACTCGGCATATTTTCCGGACATGGTGTCGTATTCCAGGCCACGCTCGCTGCCCTGGGCGTCGCCGCCGCCATTGCTGATGGAAATGGCGATCATTACCGGAACTTTATGTTCGGCGATCAGGTTGTTGAGCGCGGTAAACAGCGCGCTGTCAGGTCCATCCGCGCCAACAATAAAAGGAGCGACGGTGCCATGGATATATTGCTTCGGAACATATACGGTGACGCGGCGTGTGTAGGGTGCAGGATGACTGGTGGTGACAATCAAGCTGGCGGGGTTGTTGGGATCCGGAGCGCCGAAGGTTCCGGGCTCCCGCGCGATGCCGGGATAGAACTTGCTGTCTGCGGAACTCATCGTGAACTGAATGATGTTCCCCTGCGGTACGCCGGCTTGGATCGACATTTGTGGAGCGGGTGGATGTGTCGGGCCGAGGATGAAGTTTCCATCGACATTAGCAGGAGGGACCGCACCGTCCGGGAGCTCTGTCGCCGCGACAAATCCGGGCGAATGCGGATCGCGAGTCGGTGGCGTGGGCCGCGCCGGTCGAGCGATTGCCTCTGGTGCGGGCGGTTTTGAGCGTGCGGGCGAAGCGGCTTGGGCCGCCGCCGAGGCCGCGAACGCGAGCAACATAATCTGGAATGCAAGGCTCAGAATAGGTCTCAATGTTGACTCCCTTTCGCGCGGAGCAGGGTTCATTTTCTTTACTCCGGCCTGTGCTGCGATCGCAGGCCGCTTTCAGTGTAGGCCGTTGGCTCCTCTATAGTGGAGATGCATGCGACCGATCACGAAATTGAAACCTCCTGTTGCCCGCAAAGACCCCCACAGTCTTCCACTTCACGGCCAAGTGCTGCAAGATGATTACGCCTGGTTGCGCGAAAAAGAAAGCCCCGAAACGCTGGCCTATCTGACGGCGGAGAATGCCTACACCGCAGCGGTGATGGAGCCGTTGCAGCCTCTGATCGACACGCTCTACGCGGAGATGCTGAGTCATATTCAGCAGACGGATATCTCAGTGCCGTATCGCGATGGGCGCTTCGATTATTACGCGCGCACAGTGGAGGGTAAGCAATATCCTATCTATTGTCGCGTGCCGGCCGACAAGGGTTCGGCGACGCGACCGGTTCCTCCCGTGGAGGGCTTTGCGGACGAAGAAGTGCTGCTGGATGTAAATCAACTGGCCGAGGGCGAGGCTTTCATGTCGGTAGGCGCGTCGGTGGTGAGCGACGACGGAAATCTGTTGGCATACACCACTGACAATACCGGCTTTCGCCAGTACACGCTGCATTTGAAAAATCTGCTGACGGGAAAAACCTTGCACTCTTTGGCGGAGCGGGTTGGGTCGGTGACCTGGGCAGCGGATGATCGCACGCTGTTTTACAGCGTGGAGGACGAGGAGACCAAACGACCGTACCAGATTGTTCGACGGGTGCTGGATACAGCGACGCAAACTTTCTCGAACGGCCAGATTGCCTGGGAAGATGCGGATGAGCGTTTCAACGTGGGCGTTGGTCGCACCCGCGACGGAAAATATGTGTTTGTGGAGTCGGCAAGCCACACCACCAGCGAGCAATGGTATCTGGCCGCGAACGATCCCATGGGAACGCCGCTTTGTATAGAGCCGCGACGCGATGACATTGAATACTATGCAGATCATCGCGACGGAGTGTTCTTTATCCGCGTGAACGATACCGGCCGCAATTTTCGCTTGGTCACGGCGAAGGTGGAGCAGCCTGGACGCGAGCATTGGCAGGAGATCCTGCCGCATCGCGACGACGTGATGCTGGAAGATGCCGATTTGTTCCAGCACTTTTTTGTGGCCTGTGAACGATACCAGGGATTGCCTCGCCTGCGCATTCACAACTTGTCGAATGACGAAAGCCTGGCGGAGCAAGTCAAAAAAACGCCGCGCGAAATTTCATTTCCTGAGCCAACCTACACGGCGACACCGGGCACCAATCGCGAGTTCGACGTGACGAGTTATCGATATGGCTATACGTCGCTGGTGACGCCCAGTTCCGTATTTCAATATGAGTTGAAGACGGATACGAGCACGCTGCTGAAGCAGCTGGAAGTTCCGGGCGGGTTTGATCGAACTCTCTACGCCTCGGAGCGCATCTTTGCGACGGCGGCGGATGGTGTGCGGGTACCGATTTCACTGGTGTATCGCAGAGATCAACACGAGCGCGGGAAAAATCCTCTTTACGTCTACGCCTATGGGTCGTACGGATATTCGCTGCCCATCGGATTCAACTCCAACCGGCTCAGTTTACTGGATCGTGGGGTGGTGTTGGCCTATGCGCATATTCGCGGAGGCGGTGAAATGGGCAAGCCTTGGCATGATGCCGGCCGCATGATGCAAAAGCTGAATACCTTCACTGATTTTATTTCCGCGACGGAACATCTGGTGGCGAACGGTTACGGCGCGAAGGATCGCGTCGCAATTGAAGGCGGCAGCGCCGGAGGCCTGCTGATGGGTGCGGTGGCGAATATGCGGCCGGATCTGTTTCGCGTGGTGCTGTCGCATGTTCCCTTTGTCGACGTGATGAACACGATGCTGGACGCATCTCTGCCGCTGACCGTGGCGGAATATGAAGAGTGGGGAAATCCCAACGAGGCTACGGCGTTTGAGTATATGCGAGCGTATTCCCCGTACGACAATGTTGTCGCCAAGGCGTATCCGACCATGCTGGTGAAGACCTCCTTAAACGACAGCCAGGTGATGTATTGGGAACCGGCGAAGTATGTAGCCAAGCTACGCAGTCTGAAAACGGATGACAACCTGTTGCTGCTGCACACCAACATGCAGGCCGGTCATGGCGGCGCATCGGGAAGGTATGACTACCTGAAAGAAATCGCATTCGACTATGCGTTTCTGCTGTGGCAGCTGGGCGTGGTGCAACTAGAAAGCTGAATCAACGAACTTCGCGCAGGGCCTGGCTGAAGCTGAAGTCGCCATTCTTTGCTTCTTTCTTGTTGTCGTCCTCGGGAACGTTGTCGCCTTCTCCTGGCGCGAGGAAAAGATTCGCTTGCAAGCCGTGCTGGCGGGTATAGAGATCCCAATAACGGCCGTGCGCGGCGTAGAGTTCGTCATGGGAGCCGCGCTCGATAATTCTTCCTTCTTCAACAACGAGGATCTGATCGGCCCGTCGAATTGTCGACAACCGGTGCGCGATGACGAATGTAGTGCGGCCGCGCATCAGGTAGGAAAGACCCTCCTGAATCATCGCTTCGCTTTCGGAGTCGAGACTGGATGTGGCTTCATCGAGAATCAGAATGCGCGGGTTGGCGAGAATTGCGCGTGCAATTGAAATGCGCTGACGCTGGCCGCCAGAAAGCTTGACCCCGCGCTCGCCGACGATTGTTTCGTAGGTCTCCGGAAATCGCTCAGCAAACTCATCGACACGCGCAATGCGGCAGGCCTCCAGCACTTCGGCGTCGGTGGCAAGCGGCCTAGAAAACTGCACGTTCTCGCGAATGGTGCCGTCGAACAGAAAAGACTCCTGCAGCACAACGCCAAGCTGGGTACGGTAATCGCTGAGTCGAACCTTGGCGAGATCGACGCCATCGACCAGCACCTGGCCGGAATCAGGTTTGTGAAAGGCGCAGAGCAAACTGATGATGGTAGATTTGCCGGAGCCGGAAGGGCCGACAAGCGCGGTGACGGTGCCCGGCGCGGCTTCGAGCGAGATGCCATGCAGCACGGGCTTCGTTGGTTCGTAGGCAAAAACGACATCACGAAATTCAACTTCGCCGCGAATGGGACCGAGTGGCACATCGCGTTGGGGATCATTGTCTTCGCCGGATTCGGCAAGAATTTCGCTGGTCCGGTCAAGTCCGGCGACGGCCTCAGTCAATTGCGTTCCCACAGCGACAATCTGGATTACCGGCGCAATCAAATAGGCCAGCACCATGGTGTAGGTGACATAGTCGCCGACAGTCAGCGCGTGCGAAACCACAAGCCGCCCGCCAAGATACATTACGAGCGCGCCAACCACCCCTAGAACAACAGTAGATGCCAGGCTCATCACAGATTGAGCCGTTAAGGTGCGAATGACGTTCTCAAGCAGGCGCTGAACCCCTCCGGCAAACACCTGCGCTTCGCGATCCTCCGCGTGATATCCCTTCACTACACGCACGCCGCCCAGCGATTCGGTCAGCCTGCCGGTAACATCGGCATTGATGCGGGCACGCTCGCGAAAGATGGGGCGGATGGTCTTGAACGCGGTCATCAGGATGAGAGAAAAGACCACAAGCACGACGACGGCAAGCAGCGTCATCTCCGCGCTGATGTGCAAGAGAATCGTGAAGGCGATGACGGCTGCCAGTAAACCGCCAACAAAATTCACCATGCCGGTACCGATCAGGTTGCGGATACCTTCAACGTCGCTCATGATGCGCGCGACCAGCGTGCCGGTGCGGTTGGCATCGTAAAACGCGACCGGCAATCGTCCGATGTGCTGCTGCACCTGGACGCGTAGATCGGCGATGAGACGTTGCGCGGCGATGGAGAGAAGCTGCGTCAGCCAGTACGATGAGACGCCCTGTATGGTGGTCGCCAGCAGGACAGCACCGATGATCCAGGGCAGAAGGCTCACCTGGTGGTGCCCCATGACATTGTCGATCAGCTTCTTGGCGGAGAGTGGCAGAACGAAACTGGATACCCGGCTGATGATCATCAGCAGCAGGCCAAAGGCGAGCAGCCAGCGGCGCGGTCGTACCAGCGCCCAGATTTCCGGCAGGACTTTACGCAACTCCGGCTTCTTCTTGCTCTGCGGCGCGTCTGGAGATACACGTCCGGCGGCAGATTCTGACTTTCTTCCGCCGCGCGTGCCCCCGTCGACCCAAACCGGTTTAATTGCCATACATCTCTTTCACACTCGTGCGCGGCGAGCCGCAATAAAGGAACGAACGCACATCAGCACAAAAATGAGGCAGATGACCGCCATCGCTAATTCTTCTTTCACCGCAAGCGGACGCACCATGGCCGTTCCGTGGGAGGAGGCGATGAAAGCCGAGGCAGCTCGCCAGCCGGGAAAGATGACGCCCAGCAAGCCAACTGTGACCGCGATGTGCATAAAGATCATGCGGCGCTTGCTGTCTTCCGTATTTGCCAGGAACCCGAGGATGCCGAGAACAATGCCGAAGTAGGCAGGGATGAGAGCCGTGGGCGCGTGGCTGCCGGTTGCGACGAAGAACGCAATCCCTAAGATGATGAGCACCAAAGCGGTGACAAGTGTAAATTTCGCCATGTAGGTTCAATCTCCTCTAGTGATTCTGCTCGCTGCCTCCAGCATAACCTTCCTTCGCGAGCGCGCTCAGGATTTGATCCACCATGGCTGGAACTGTCTGGTCGATGGAAATTTCAATGGCATCGTGCGGCGGCTCCAGCGTTGCCAATTGGCTGGGCAATAGAGATTCCGGCATGTAGTGCCCATGGCGAGCCTCCATGCGCTGGCGAATCAGCTCCGGCGGTCCAGTTAGAAATACAAAGCGGACGGCGCGCGGCCCGGTTCCATCCGTTAACTCCGTGCGGTACGATTCCTTCAACGCCGAGCAGGCGAGGATGCCGTTCACACCGTTGTTCAGCCAAGTGACAATTTGCTGGTGCAGGCTTTTGAGCCATGGCTCACGATCGGCATCGGTGAGCGGAATGCCGGCATGCATTTTGGCGCGATTGGCCGCGGAATGGAAATCGTCGGCATCCGCGAACGGCCAGCCGGTGCGAGCTGACAGAGCCTCGCCCACCGTGGTTTTTCCCGTTCCGGTGACGCCCATCAAGACAACGACCATTCGCTAGTTTTCCTTTTGCACGATCTGCTGAATATCCTTGAGCGCCTGCTGCGGTGTCCACGTGTTTGTGGGATACCAGGCGCGGATTTTTCCATCCGGCCCTATGACCGCGGTCGAGACGGAATGCGTGACCACCTTCCCATTCGACCGGGTCACAGCTACATCAAACCACTGCAATAGAGATGCAAGCTTCTCGGGTGAAGGTGCAGCGAAATCCCAATGCTGGAAGGTTTCTTTGGTGTATCGCCCAGTGTACGCGCCGCCGTAGCTGCGCAATACTGCGGGCGTGTCGTATTTAGGATCGAAACTGATGCTGAGCAGATGAGTTTTGGCGTAGAGGGCGGGATCGGCGGCCAGCAGTTGATCCAGGTGGGCGAAGTTGCGGCTCATCAGCGGGCAGAACTGGGAGGAGGTGCAGCGCGTGTAGATAAAAGTAAGCACCAGCACCTTACCGCGGAATTGCTTGAGTGAAATTTCGCGATTGCTTTGATTGAGAAAATGGAAATCCGGCAGACTGTCGCCGATTTGTGGCACATGGTATTGCACCGGGGGCAGTACATTCAGGTTCGCCTGCTGCAGGATCACGATGCTGCTGAGCACCGCACCTTGTGCATTCAACTGCAACTGCGCAGTGATTTTGTCGCCGGGATGCAACCCGGACGCCTCGGCTGGATTCTGCAGGAAATAGGCCATGGTCATGGCTTTCATGACACCGGGAATGGCCTCCGTATCGAGCGCAATGACACCGTCTTTTTGATCGACAGAAACCACTTTGCCGCGGATCGAATATTGTTTCTGCGATGAAGCGCTAGCGTCCGTCTTAGCTGGCTGCGAATCAGAATGACAACCAAGGACTCCGAACGATACGCCGAGCAATACTATGCTCAGCAACGCCGACCCCTGGCGGCGGAATTGACTGAGCCGCACTGCAGAAGAGCGTATATTCAATGGTTCCATTGAAACTCCTTATCTGTCGAACACTCACTCATAACTGCAATGGTAGCGAAACTCGCCGTAATACTGGCGCGGAACGTTACAGTCGCTACCGTCAAAGGTCAGAGTGTTATCCAGCAACACACAATGCGGGCGTAGCCGGCCGACGAAGACACGCCATTGATTGACTGGTGCTCCACTTCGTCGTCGTATAACGTGTAACTGTCTCCGTTCACTATGGCGGTTACCCGGAGAGAGATGTTCACCGAAGAAGAATTGTTGCAGGAGCTACAGCGGAATATTGACGGTGCAGCCGTAATCACCAGCACCGTGCGTGCCGCTCGAGCGCTGCGGCAAAAATATAGTCGGCAACAACAGGGTGCTGGACGTCAGGGCTGGAGGAGTCCCCAGATCCTGGCGTGGGAGCCATGGTTGAAAACGTTGTGGGATGCTGCCATTTTGCGTGGAGCTGAGACGCGCATCCTTTTGAACGACGCGCAGGAGGGTGAGCTGTGGCTGCAGGCGTTGGCGCAGGACGAAACCGGCACACAGACAATTTCGGTCGCTGGTCTGGCCCAGCAGGCGCAGCAGGCCTGGCAGGCCATGCATCAGTATCGGATCGAGTTGCGAGATTTTCGCAACGACGACCATATCGACGCGAAGGCTTTTTCGCGGTGGGTGGTAGAACTGGAGAAACTCTGTCGGCAATCTTCATTCTTACCGTTTTCGCAGGTCGAAGGTGCGCTGGCAGACCTGGTTCGGGATAGAAAAGTGCCGCTGCCAGAAACAATATTTCTGCTTGGATTCGATCGCACAACACCCGCACAAGAACTCCTGATCGATGCTCTTCGCGAAGCGAAATGCCAAGTCAAGTTGACTGACCCGGAGTCATCAGGCGATGAACGCGCTTCAAGTCCGATCATCACTTTCGCACGTACGCTGGAGGAAGAGATTGAAGCTGCGGCGCAATGGCTCCGGGCCACGCTTGTTGAAAATCCCAATCTGCGAATTGGCATCGTCATGCCGTCACTCGGAGAGATGCGTGACAGGCTCGATGCTGCTTTTCGTCGAGTGCTGGCGCCGTCATCCATGGAAATTCATGCAGCGAATGCGCGCTTGCCGTATGAGTTCTCGCTGGGCACGCCGATGGATCGAATGCGCGCGGTGCGCTCTGCACTGACGCTGCTTGCGTGGCTGGACGAGGCGTTGCCGGCTGAAGACGTGTCGTGGCTGGTGGTGCATGGCGGATTCGGTTCTGGATCTGCTGATGTGCCGGCAATGCTGGACAAGAAGTTTCGTGAGCGCGATTTTCGGTTGGGTGGCGCCGTATCTTTCTCGGCATTTCAAGAGTGGCTCACGTATAGCGGAACCGACGGGGATCACTCCTCGCTGCGACGATCTCTGGATCGCGTCGCTGTTGCGGAAAAACGGATATATCTGAAGCAGCCTCGTTCCTACGCCGATTGGCGAGAGGCGATCGAAGAGCTTCTGTCCGCGGCAGAATGGAACTTGCTGACGGCGACGGACAGCGCGGAATATCAATTGCTGCGGCGATGGAATGCGTTGCTAAAGGAGCTGTCTTCGTTGAGCGCGGTGACAGGCTCGGTGCCGTTTCCCGATGCGATGAGGCGATTGCAATCTCTGGCGGGGACGATGCTGTTTACGCTGGAAACTAGACATGCCCCCGTACAAATTCTCGGCATATCTGAGGCGGCAGGACTTACGTTCGACCGAATCTGGTGGATGAATGCGCAGGCGGCGAGTTGGCCACCACGCGGCCACGCCCAGCCATTCTTGCCATGGAGTGTGCAGCGAGCGGCGCACATGCCCTATGCCGATCCGGCAGCAGATGCTGCTTTCGCGGAAAGGGTAACGCGGCGAGTCCTGACATCCGCGCCGGCAGTGATTGTGAGTTTTGCGCTGCAGGAAAGCGATCCCACAACCGCCAGCGCGCATGCTCCCAGCCCGGAGATCGCCATCTCACCCGCGGTTCGCAGCGCGTTGCCCAGGGTTCGGCTGATTGCCATGGAGGAATTTTTGTCGGGCCAAGTTGAGGCGCCGATCAGCCGCGAAGGCGATGCAGAGTCTTCCGCGCTGGAAGTCGTCGACGAAGAACCCGCGATTCCATTTCAGGGAACCCAGGTACGCAGCGGCGTCACGTTTCTGAAGGATCAAGCCGCATGTCCATTTCGAGCCTTTGCGGAGATACGGCTGGCGGCGGAACCGATCGAAGAGGCTGCCATTGGACTTCCCGCGGCCGCGCAGGGAATCATTTTGCATGAGGTGCTGCAGTGCTTTTGGGACGAAATGAAATCGCAGACGCAACTGCTCGAAACTACAGAGGCCGAGTGTCGCCGGGCTTTGCGCCGCCATATCGATCACGCGTTGCGGGGGTTTCGTGAGCACGCCGACGAATTGTGGCAGCGAGCCTTGCTGAACATTGAGGCGGATCGCATTGAGAACCGGTTGATGGAGTGGCTAGAGGTTGAAAAGAGGCGCCCGGATTTCACTGTAGTGAAAACGGAAGACACACTGGAACAGATGCATCTGGGAGGTGTGGAACTTCGCTGTCGCATTGATCGCATCGATCAGGTGGAACAGGGAATGGTGCTGTTGGATTACAAGACTGGCAAGGTCGACAGCAAAGCCTGCGACGGGGAGCGTCCGGATGAGCCGCAGCTCCCCGCATACGCCGTGTTGCGACAGGATTCCGCGGCGGATGAAACGCCGTTGGCTGGAATTGCCTTTGCGGGGCTCCATCCAAGAAATATTGACTTCACAGTGGTCGGTTCTGTTGCTGGAGTGTTTCCGGTTGCGCCAGGAGCCAGGAGTAATCGTCGCGAGAATATGTCGCCAGAGGGACTGCAGCAGCTGCAAGAGGAGTGGCGAGCGACCCTGACGAGACTCGCGGAAGATTTTGTTGCCGGCGTGGCCGTCGTCGATCCGAAAAGGGGGCGCGAGACTTGCCGCTATTGCGCGCAGGGCTTATTGTGCAGAATTCGTGAGGCAGAAAGCGTCGGCGACAGTTCAGACGAAATTGCATCGGCCAGCGAATCGGGGAGTTTCGATTGATGGGCAACCTGCGCAGATTTCCATCGAACGCGAGCGCCACGATACCGGGTGAGCCGGAGGTGTTTGCGCGCGAAGACGCGTGGGATGTGGAGCAGTCGTGGATTGTCGAAGCGCCAGCAGGTTCCGGCAAAACAGAATTATTGATGCAGCGGTTTCTGCGGCTCCTGGGCCGCGTGGAGCAGCCCGAACAGGTGCTGGCGATTACATTTACGCGCAAGGCCGCAGCGGAGATGCGAGACAGAATACTGCAATCTCTGCGGGATGCGCAGCAAAATGTCCCGATCGATCCGGCCGCGATGCATCATATGCAGACTCGCGCCTTCGCGCTGGAGGCGCTGGAAGCCGATGCGAAATTCGGATGGAACCTGGTGAGCCAGCCGCAGCGATTCAACATCGGAACGATCGATTCATTGTGTAGCAAAATCGTTGGCCGACTTCCGGTGCTGTCGCGGCTCGGTGCAGAGATGCGCCCGATGGATGATGCTAACGATCTTTATCTGCTGGCAGCGCAGTCGACCCTGAAGGAAATTGGGGGAAGCGATGCTCGCTTGAGCGGCGCCGCACACGAATTGCTGTTGCATCTGGACAACCGCATGGAACCTGCGGTGAAGCTGCTCGCAGATATGTTGCGGACTCGCGACCAATGGCGCCGGGTTCTTCCGATTGAACGAGCGTATTCCGATGATGAATTGGACGCAATTATTTGCGAGAAGTTTGAAGCTCCACTGCGCGAGGCATGCGAGGAGACGTTGCAGTACGCAGCAGCGATGCTGCCCGAGAAGAACTGGAAGCACATTTTCGACCTAGGAAGATACGCGGCAGATCAGCTTGAGGGTAGCAAGTATAAGAACATTTTTTGCGATCTGATGGGCACGTCAGATGTGCCGCTATCCGAGCCGGAGCAGCTCGCGGCATGGAAAGCAGTGGCCCGATTGCTACTGACAGACGAATACACGCTGAGAAAATCGGGCGGCGTCAAAGTCACAATCGGATTTCCAGCGCAACAGCCGCACACGCAAACCTTTAAGACATTGCTGGACTCGTTCGTAGGTGAGGACGACTTGGTTCGTGCGTTAACTAAGGTTGCCAAGCTGCCGCCGGCCGGCTACACAGAGCAGCAGCGCGTGATCCTGCGTTCCATTTTTCTGCTGTTGCGTCGCGCCGTGGCCGAACTGAAAGTGGTGTTCGCGCAGTCGGGGCGCACGGACTTTGTCGAGATTGCGCTCGCAGCAGGCCACGCGCTCGACGAGGATCCGGATTCGCTGGCATTGGCTTTTGGAATGGAGATGCAACATTTGCTCGTCGACGAAATGCAGGATACTTCGCTGACCCAATTCCAATTGTTCAGCCGGTTGGTCGAGGGATGGGATGGACACAGCCAGACGGTATTTCTTGTCGGCGATCCAAAGCAGTCAATATATCGGTTTCGTCACGTCGCCGTGGAGTTATTTGCACGTGCGCGCCGCGATGGTGTTGGCGGAGTGCGGCTGAAGCCGATCCGGCTGCGCTCGAATTTTCGCTCGCGGCAAAGCCTGGTGCAGCAGACGAATAAAGCTTTCGAACAGATTTTTGCCCACGAGGCGCAGGATGATGTGGACGCCGTCGAGTTTGAGGCCTCAGAAGCCGCGCATCTCGAAGAAGAAACGGAGCGCTTGTTTTGGCATCCGCATGTTCGGCTCGCGCAATCGCAGAGCGGCGAAGACAGGGCTGAACAAGATCCTTCCGTGATCGAGGCGCGGCAGATTTGCGATGTCATCGAACAAGCGCGAAATCGAACCACCGGCGAGCGGCCGCTGAGCATCGCCATCCTGGTGCGAGCCAGAACCCACGTTCCCTCCGTTCTGCAGGAAATGCGGGCGCGCAATATTCCTTATCGCGCGATCGAGATGGATGCTCTTCCGGATCGGCAACCGATTCTGGATGTAATGACGATTGCTCGCTGCCTGTTGCATCCGGCAGACCGCGTGGCCTGGCTGGCGGCGTTGCGTGCGCCGTGGTGCGGGCTGACTTTGACGGACCTGCTGGTGTTGTGCGGCGGTGACGATCAGCAACGGGGCGCAAAGACTGTCGCGGAATTGTTTCGCGAGCGTTCGACACACTTGAGCGCCGAGGGACGGGAACGCGCAGCACGAGTATTGCAGGCGCTGAGTGCCGCACAACTGCAAACCGGCAACGAACGTTTCTCGATGCTGGTAGAGCGGACGTGGCACACGCTGGGAGGGCCACACTGCATTCCCGCAGGTGAATGGCCGACGGTGCAGGAAGTTTTTCGAATGCTCGACAAACTAGAAAGTGAAAGCGGCTGGCCGACTATCTCCCAAATTGAAGGCCAGCTTTCTAAGGTCTATGCGCCAGCCATTGGGGCCGAGGATTCTCCGGTCGAGGTGCTGACGCTGTACAAGGCGAAGGGGTTGGAATGGGATGTGGTGCTCCTTCCCGGGCTGCACCGATCTGCCAGAAACAACGATTCGCGCCTGGCGGAGTGGGTGGAACAGGTGTTGGCGGACGCAGATGAAGAAGACGGCGATGTGGTCAGTCGGGTTTTGCTGGCGCCAATCAAGCATTCCTCTGAGGAAGAAGAAGCCATCAACAAATGGATTCGCGACGCCAGCGCGGAACGCGATCGGGAAGAATTGAAACGGTTGCTGTACGTGGGCTGCACGCGTGCTCGTCAGGAAGTGCATCTGTTCGGGCAATGCCAGGAAGGAAAAAATGGCCAACTTGGCAATGTGCGCCGGCAGACGTTGCTGCACACCGCGTGGCCAGTTGCGGAAGCGAATTTCACCCAGTACTGGCGCGAACAGCAGATCGGCGATTCCGGCAGCGCAGACGTGGTGGAGATGCCGGCACGAACAGATATCTCTCCAGAATGGCCAATGACCGGCACTCCTGGGCAAGTGGAATCGATCGCGGCCGCAGAGGATTCCTCTAACTCCAGTCGAGTGGTACCTCTGTCGAATTTTCAGCGGCTGCGCTCCGGCTGGAAGGCGCCCGAGGCGCTCGCAGATATTCCAATGCCAGCGGCGATGGCGTGGCAGGACGGGGTGGATGATTCCGTGGATGATGAGGATTCACCCGCGTTTCAGCGACCTGAGGGTTCGTGGCGAGCAAGAACGTTTGGCACTGTGCTGCACGCCTTCCTTGAACCGCTGGCGAGTATCCTCAAGCAAAATGCAGAAGCGTCTGCACAAGCGCGATTGATCGATGCATTGAGCCAGCCGATTAACTTGCAGTTGCTCAGCCGTGGTCATCCGCCAAAGGAGGCGGCAAGAGACGCAGTTCGTATGGTCGCCGCGTTGCAATACGTGGCAGCGGATGAGCATGGGCGTTGGATTCTCAGCGAACATTCCTCTCCATCTGCTGAAGAGCCTGCGACTGCTCTCAGCAGTGGTTTTGAGGTTCCTTTGACCGCGATTCACCGCAATGTCTTGCGCTCGATCCGCGTCGATCGCATGTTTGTTGCAGGAGAAACTCCCACCAGTTCCGATACAAATACGCTCTGGATTATCGATTTCAAGACTGCTTCCCATGGCGCGAGCCAGCTAGAGGAATTTTTAACGAAAGAGCGCGAGCAATACGCGGAGCAGATGCAGTTGTACGGTGATATCGCGCGGATCGTATCTCCAGAAACCCGCAATGTGCGATTGGGCTTGTATTATCCGCTATTGGCGCGTTTCGTCTGGTGGCCGTACGAGGCGAAGTCGTGAGCGCGACTAGATTGTCCCATCTGAGTCAGACTTCCTGATCGCTCATGTCGTACCGTTCGCTGCCCGTTCGATTGTCGAGTTAATCTCCGCTCCCAGCAGCAGCATAAATCCGCTGACATAAAACCAGGTCAGTAAGACAATGACGGCGCCGAACGATCCGTAGGTAGTGGCGTAGGGATTGTAAAAGTGGAGATAAATGCGGAACCCCAGTGATACTGCCAACCAGCCTAAGATGCCGACGATCGCTCCTGGCGAGATCCACCGCCATCGGCGCTCGTTGCCGGCCGGACCCCATCGATAGGTAATGGAAAAAACCATTGCCATGAAAAACAAGGCCGCCACAAATTTCACAATTTTCCATAGGCTCATCAGAACGGGGTTGAACATTAAGTCGTTGCTGAAAAACTTTGCCAGGTCATCGCCCAGGACGAGGAGCAGCATGGCGCTGCACACCAAAACGAAGATTGCCATGGTGGAGATCATGGCAATCGCCTTCGCTTTCCAGTAGGGGCGGTTTTCTTTAGCTCGGTAAATGACATTCAGGATCGACTGCGCCGAAGACATCCCGTAGGTAGCCGCCCACAAGGCTGCGATCGCGCCAAATACAATGTGTCCGGTGTTGCTTTCGTGGGTGGTTTGACTAAAGGCTGCTTCGACAGACGCAAAGGCCGCTGGCGGAATGACTTTTGCGAGATACAGCATCAGCTCCAGGTTTGCTCGTGCGCTGGTGCTCGCAAACAGACTGAACATGCCTGACAACAGGATCAGCGCCGGAAACATGGCGAAGAGAAAATAATATGCAAGCTCGGCCGATCGGTCGACGATCTCATCCTGAATCAGCGCAGACCAGACCCGCCGTGTGAGGTTGGCTACAGAAAGACCGCCCAGCGATAAGGCACCTGGTAGCCGCCGATGACGGAAAGCCCTCGATGCCGTCTTTGCTGTCTCCATGTTTTCGTCGGTAGATGCAGTTGCATTGGCTGGAAGCGCTCACACCATAGGATGAACGAGCTCTGAAAAAGGCTGGCCTTCGCGGAGCTCTCAGCCAGCTTTGATTGTGACATGGCGCAACTGGCCGGGATTGCAGGTCAGGCAGTCCGGATCGCAATGTAGCCATCTCACCCTCATGTGAGTGCGACGCGGAGGTGTACCGTAGTGGAGGACTGCTCGGAAGAAATTCCGCTGACCAATGCGATCCATTTGAAGATGATTTCGTTCGGAATTCTTACGCAGTGATTATGCCGTCGCGCGCAGCCACGGAAAAGGTGTTGAGTTACAAAAAAGGACAACAGTAAATCAGTCAGGGCAGACAGCATGAAGACGGAATGGAAGGGTCGAAGCGCGCTTCATCTAGGCAATAATCAGGTGGAAATGACCATGCTGAGGGGCGGCGGGCATATCGTGTCGTTCTCATTTACACCCGCCAGCGGACACGCAACTGGCAATGTGATTTGGGAATCGCCCTGGACAACGGCGGATCCGCTGACTCCCGAGCATGATGAACTTGCGAAGCAATATGGCGGCAGGCCCACCGGAAATTTTCTCGCGTCCTATTCCGGTCATTCATTGTGCCTCGATTGCTTCGGACCTCCGTCAGATTTGGAGGCCAGCCTTGGAGTCACGCTGCATGGAGAGGCGGGGATTGCAGATTGGATTTGCGAGGGCGACGGCTCGATCAATGGGAGTCTGGCGCTGCGTGCGGAGTTACCGATCACGGGCCTCCGGGCGTTGCGGAGAATTCAGATTACGCCGGGGGAATCCGTGCTGCGTGTGCAAGAGCAGGTTTGCAACCTGCGCGCCACTCCGCGAGAGATTCAGTGGCAACAACACGCGACCTTAGGCGTACCGCTGGTGAGTGTGGAATCGAGCAGCATTGCCGCGTCAGTAGGCAAAGGCAGGACGTGGCCGCTGGGATACGATGGGCCGTGCCTGCTTCCTTCAGACAAGCCGTTCGAGTGGCCCTTTGTCGATACAGAGGCCCATGGACGACGAGACCTAAGTCATCCTTTTACACCTCCGAATGGCGGGTTTGTGGTCGCGCTGCGGCAGAACATGGATCGGGAAATCGGATTTATCTCCGCCTTGAACTGGGAATTGGGCCTGGTGTTTGGGTACTGCTTTCGCTCCGCGGACTTTCCTTGGCTGACGATATGGCACGAAAACCGCGCCAGAGACTACGCTCCGTGGAATGGGAGAACGCGGGCGCTCGGACTAGAGTTCGGTACGACCCCGTTGCCGGTGGGCAAAGAGGAAATGGCACGGCAGCGCGCGAAATTCGACGGTCCAATCGATCGCACCGTGCCGCCCCATGGAAAGTTGAACCAGTCATGGTTGATGTTTCTTGCGGATGTGCCGAAGACATGGCGCGAAGTTCAAGATGTCACTGTGAGCGAGGACAAGATTATATTGCGCGAAGCCGGCGGCGCGCAGACGACAATTGCGGCGCGCGGCGTACTTGATTTTCTACGCAACGATAATGCTCCAGGTTTATTTAGCGGAGGATAGCAGCGCCGTAACCAGCGTCTGCCACTCGTCCACCAGATCCGCCCGATAGAATTCGCGCCCAGCGCGCTGATACCAGTAGTCGGAGTTTGCGGTTTGTCCCTCTTTGCGGTGCAGATAGGCATGAACAGCCATGCCATCTTTCGTCTCCAACTCATCGACCAGGGAGTGCGCCTGCGTCCAGTCGCCTTTCATATCCCACCACAATGCCACCAGCGGAATCGACATGCCGGATGGCGGTTCCTGATGCGCAACGGTGGCTTTAAATTCGTCGAGTTTCATGTGTGCCTCCTGCCGATTGCAGGGCCCTCGCAAAGAGTGGCTCAACGCACAAGATAACTATAAGAGAGATTCCCGGCTGAATGCACGGCGGCGAGAGTCGTGCCACCGCGCCAATTAATATTTGAATAT
>DATJUD010000112.1:0-28208 GCA_035502695.1 Acidobacteriaceae bacterium | reverse complement strand
CATAGGCGGCAATTGCTAGCAGTCCGCCCGCGTCCACATCATCGATCGCCAACAAAGTGTCGGGGTCGACGATCGCGACATAGTCTACACGAATGGCGGGCTCTTCCTGCAGGGCTGCGCGCATGGTTTGCAGCAGTGGCGAGGCGCGATGTTCGCCACAGGCGGCCGCCGTCTCCGCGGCATGCAGAGCCCGGGAAAGAGTGAGCGCCTGTCGTCGTTCCTCTGCCGAGAGATAGCGGTTGCGTGAGCTCATCGCCAACCCATCGGGTTCGCGCACGGTCGGGCAGACGATGATTTCTAGTGGAAAATCGAGATCGCGCACCATCTTTCGCAGCACGGCAACCTGCGCCGCATCTTTCTGGCCGAAGAAAGAAAGGTCCGGCTGCACGATGTGGAAGAGCTTGGCAACCACCGTAGCAACTCCACGGAAATGCCCAGGTCGTGAAGCTCCGTCGAGCCTATCGCTTACACCCTCGACATCGACAAACGTGGAAGCACTTGGAGGATACATCGCCTCCGCGGTTGGAGTGAAAACGACGTCGACGCCTTCGGCCTCAAGCATCTGGCAATCTTGTTCGAGAGTTCGCGGATATCGGCTGAAGTCTTCATTCGGGCCGAATTGCGTAGGGTTGACGAAGATCGAGACGACGACAATGTCGCACCGCTGACGTGCAGCCTGCACCAGGGAACGATGGCCGGCGTGCAGCGCTCCCATGGTGGGCACAAAGCCGATGGTGCGAGGCATTGGCTGATCGACGCCGGCCCGCAGCTGGCGCAAGGTGGCGCGAAGCTCTGAGATGTCTGACAGAATCTGCATGAATCGAATTGTCTACGCCTTGCGAGGCTGCCGGATCGTCGCCGGAGCCGCCGTGGCGCGGACCACTTTTGCGCGGGCAAAGGTTCCGCGTGTTTCTGCGGAAAGATGATAGCTTTCTACGTCGTTCGGAAAATTGCCGGTCTCCACATCTTTGCGATAGGCTTCGACAGCGTTGCGAATCAGCGAAGCGGCATCGCTATAGCGACGCACAAATTTTGCCGCTGGCGCAAAGCTCAGGTTCAGCAGATCGTGCAGCACCAGAATTTGGCCATCACACTCCGGACCGGCGCCAATGCCGATCGTGGGAATCGTCAGCTCCGCGGTGATGCGTGCCGCAACCTCGCGCGGGACGCCTTCCAGCACCAGCAACGCTGCGCCGGCGGCTTCCAGCGCCACTGCATCTTCCAACAACTGTTCGGCTGCGGAAAGAGTTTTTCCCTGCACGCGGTATCCGCCCATGCGATGCACCGATTGCGGAGTCAGGCCAAGATGTCCGATGACGGAGATTTCCGCATCCGTCAAGCGCGATACCAGCTCAACGCGATTGCGACCACCTTCCACCTTGACGGCTTCGGCACCGGCTTCTTTCACAAAGCGCAGCGCATTGCGAACGCCCTGCTGCACATCCTCGTGATAGGACGCATACGGCATGTCCGCGGCCAGCAGAGCACGGCGCACCCCACGGCGCACAGCGCGGGTACACAGCAGCATCTCCTCCATGGTGACCGGCAGTGTGCTTTCGTAGCCCAGCATCACCATGCCCAGTGAATCGCCGACCAGGATCAGGTCGACACTGGCTTCATCCACCAGTCGGGCCATAGCGTAGTCATAGGCCGTCAACGCGGAAATCGGCGCGCGATTGCGCTTTTTTTCTAACAGCGTTGGAAGCGTGATTTTCAGGAAAGTAGAGGCGTGTCCAGCGGAATCGCTGCGCGGTTCGGTCAGGCTCATATCAATCTCCAGTGCAGTTCCCAGGTTGCCGATGCTTTGGCCAGGTGCGGGATACCGCCCGTAACGAATCTCAGGATACGCCCGCCATCCCTCGGTTACAAATGGCGCCTCGCGAAATCTTGCCGCGTTTCGCAGTTAGCGCGGATTATGCGGTTCATTCTGGTCCTGCGACAGCATTCTGGATTGTCCCATCCAGAAGCGATTGCTGGCTCGCGTGAGCGGTCCAATACCGCGAGTCTGTAGTCGCGCGCAGGCTTCATGATAGGGGCCGATATACCGCAGCGAGGCTGGGATTCTGCGATACACGGTCGGCAATCTGCCAATTGCCTTTGCGGCGGCACGTCGTTCGCGCTCGCCGTAGTTGAGGGCGAAGGCTTCACGAAGTTGATGGGGCATCCACGCTGCCGTTAGGGAGCGGTACCAGTGCGGCACCGGAACCCACGAACCGCGGCCACGGAGAATGCGATGCGCCATCTCTCGTGACATAGGAGTGACAGCAAGCATGTCGGACGTCCACATCTCCCGGTTGTAATTCTCAAAAGCGTTCCAGTCGGTCGGCAGTGCTGTGGGTGAAATACCGAAGAGCATCGCGAGCGTTTTGCTCTCGGCGTAATATGTTTCTTTTTCGGCGACAGAAAGCGGTGGCAACACGCTTTCGTAAGCGATAATCGCGCTTTCTACCAGCGTGGCGAACACCCAGCGCAGCGCATCGACTTCATTCGCCTGATAGCGCGAACCGCCCGGGAATGCTCCTGCAGAGGCGGGCACCTTACCCTGGATACGAGTATGCAACTGATACAAAGACCGCGACGCGGCGAGCGCTTGATGCAGTGTGCCGAAGATGGTAGTGAAGACCACCTTGAATGTGTTGTGAAACCGTGCCAGCGGGTTCGACCGCAAATTGGAGTGCTGATCGAGCGCCGCGGCGACCCAGGGGTGGGCCAACTGCAGCAGGGAAGCGCGGCCCGCTCCCAGAAATAATGCCGATTCGCGATTGATTTTCCAACTGATGGAGGAGGGGCCGAAAATGCCATCGTTCGGCTGTGAAACCCCGGAGGCAACAGTGCTCCAAAGCTGCTCAATATGAGAGCGCTCAACCGGCGTGAAGGTGCGTTCCATATTGCGATTAGATTCCAAAGCGAAAGCTCCTGTCACGGTGGAGCGCGAAGGATTACACGTCAATTTGCCTGCTGTTCACCTGAATCCGCAGCATAGCGACTTATTTGGGGAACTGCCGCATTCGGCTTATCGTAACTTTCAACAGGATGGAACAACTTTACAGTTGGCCGTGGGTGGAAGCGCAGGTGGCGCGAACCCTCGAAGTGTGGAACGCGGGCGCTGGGCGATCGACGCTCGGCGGCGTGCAATACGGCGTGCATGAGCAGGAGCGGCGAGAGAAGGCCTACGACGAAGCGCTACGGGCCGTCGAGAGGGAGCTGAAAAGAACACCTCGAAGCAAGGTGGAGCGGCTGCAGACTCAGGAGCGGATCACGGCGGCATTCGCGCGATTTTCTGCGACGGCGCTGGGGTTGGAGCCGGATGCAATCGACCTGTTGACCAATGATTTTTTGCCCGTGGGTACAAAGCTGGCCCGGTGGGCGAGACGGTTTGATCCCAACCTGAGCATGCCAGACATTGTGCAGGCCTGCCGCAACGCATGGACTGCCTGCGGATTGCAGCCGCTGCTTGGCGAGTCCATCGGGATCACGCCATCCATTTTGGGGTATAGCCTGCTGTATCCCTATAGCGATAATTATTTGGACCGGGTGGATATTTCCCGCGAAGCAAAACTGCGATTCAGCGAGCGCTTTCGGAATCGTCTACAGGGCGAAATGGCATTGGCCGAGGATGATCGCGAGGCCGCGATCTGGACCCTCGTCAGCTTGATTGAAGAGCAATATCCGCGCGCGGAGTATCCCGAGGTCTTCGACTGTCTGCTGGCGATCCATCGGGCGCAGGAGCAGAGCATCGCACAGCTGGGAAGTTCAGGTCAATTTGATGACGCGCAGCTGCTGGCGATGAGTTGTGCCAAGGGTGGCACGTCTGTCATGGCGGATGCATGTCTGTCGCACGGATGGCTGAGCCCGCAGGAAAGCAGATTTTCTTTCGAGTGGGGCGTGCTGTTGCAGCTGGGAGACGATTTGCAGGATGTGCGTCAGGATCTTGATCGCGGCTCGGTCACGTTATTCTCGCGCGCAGCGGCCGCGGAAACGCCGCTGGATTCACTCGTGGCACAGTTGCTGCGATTCAGCGAGCGCGTTGGCGCGCAGATGGACGACTTGCCGAACGGAAATGAGATGCTTCGCGAACTGCTGCGGATGAGCTGGCGATCGCTCATCATTGGAGCCATTGCGGAATCGCACGAATTCTTTACGCCGCAGTTTCTTGAAGAAGCGGAGCGTTGTTCTCCGTTTCGCTATGGATTTCTGCGCTCTCGGAACAAGAAACTCGCGAGCCGCCAGGGGCTCTATACGACGCTGTTCGATGCTTTTCTGGAAGCCCCAGACGATGGTGAGGATGAACTTCCTTTGCCCGCATATCGGCGTGTTCCGTGGCGAGAACCGGAAGCGATCCTCGCAGAAGGCTGAGAAAGAATCCCTCCCGCGCTTGCGGCGCAGGACCATGGGAAGTCTCTAGCCGGAGTTATTCGGGGCGACGGGTCCAGTGCCCGCTGGCGATTTCAACCAGCGGACCTTCAAGCACTGTGGTGGGACTTGCTATCGCCGCCAATGGCGTATCTCGATCGCTCCGCATGGTCGGAACGGCTGCCAGCAGGCTGCGTGTATAGGGGTGCTGCGGATCTGAAAACAACTGCGCACACGACGCTATTTCTACAATCTTGCCTTTACGCATCACGGCGACGCGCTGTGCGATCTGGGCAACCACAGAAAGATCGTGCGAGATAAAGAGCAGGGCCGCGTTGGAGCGCTGCTTCAACTCCCGCAGCAGATCGAGAATCTGGGCCTGTACTGTGACATCGAGCGCGGTGGTGGGTTCGTCAGCAATCAACAGGCTGGGGCGGTTGACCAGAGCCATCGCGATCAGGATGCGTTGCCGCTGTCCACCGGAAAATTGATGCGGATAATCGTCATATCGCAGGTGAGGTTCTGGAATCGAAACGGATTCAAGAGCCTCGATTGCGCGTTCGCGCACCGTCGTTCTTGAAAGATCGCGTTGATGGACGCGAATGGCTTCGGCGATTTGTTTGCCGATCGACATGACTGGATTCAGCGCCGTCATCGGCTCCTGAAACACCATGGCGACATCGCGTCCGCGGCGGGAGACCATGTCTTGTTCAGGAAGTTGCAGCCAATTTTCTTGTCGAAACCAAATGCTGCCTGCGACCTCGGAGCGAGGATCAAGTAGACGCAAAACCGCGAGCGCGGTGACAGACTTTCCCGAGCCAGATTCGCCGACCAAGGCCAAAGACTCGCCCGGATCGATGCTGAAACTCAAATCATCGACAGCCGTATGTCGCCCCGCGTCCGAGGAAAATGTGATGGACAGATGGTCAACGCGGAGAAGAGGCTGCACGCGCTTATCTTAGAGCATTGCCGGAAACGAGGGTGCGATCGGCAGTCGCGCGCCGGTCGGCACGAGTCTACGAGAACCGACATTTATAATCGCTAACACCGCTGCAGGTGAATCATGTCGTACTCCCTTCGTAAAGCAAACACTGTCGATATTCCTGCCATCGAGAAGCTGATCGATGCCTCTGTGCGCGGATTGCAGGCGCAGGATTACACTCCGGAACAAATCGACGCAGCGCTGCGAACCGTATTTACCGTTGACAGTCAGCTCGTTGAAGACGGGACATATTTTGTCGTCGAGCAGGGCGGCGAGATAATCGGTTGCGGAGGCTGGAGCGGGCGCAAGACACTCTGCGGCGGCGATCATCATGCTGTGCGGGAAGATGCTCTCCTCGATCCGTCGCAGGATGCTGCAAAGATCCGCGCCATCTTCGTGCATCCCAGATGGGCTCGCCGAGGCATTGGGAGTTTTCTTCTGAAAGCGGCCGAGGAGGCCGCCATCGCGGCCGGATTTACGCGACTTGAGATGGGTGCAACGTTGACCGGCGTCCCCGTATATTTGCGGCGCGGGTACAGGGTGGAGGAGGGGATGGACGTGCCTCTGGAAGGAGCTGTCACGCTGCAAGTGGTCCGCATGGCGAAGATGGTTTCATAACGCTTCTGGACTACACTCTTGTTGCAGCGCCCCATTTCCTCGTCATGGCCGATGGCTTCGCACAATCCGTCAAGCAGCAGGCCGATATCGTTCGCATCATCGGCGAGTACGTGCGCCTGACCAAGGGGGGCGCGCAAAGTTTCAAGGGGCTGTGCCCATTCCATAAAGAAAAGACGCCGTCGTTCAATGTGCAGCCAGCGCAGCAGTTTTACCATTGCTTCGGCTGCGGCCAGTCCGGCGACGTGTTCACCTTTGTGCAGAAAATTGAAAACATCAGTTTCCCAGAAGCAGTTCGAACCGTTGCGCAGAAGTGCGGAATTCCGCTGCCGAAGCGAGAATTCTCTTCACCGGAAGAGGCTCAAGCCTCGAAGTTGCGATCGAAGTTGCTGGAAATTCACGATCAGGCATGCCGCTATTTTGAGGAACAGTTGCAGAGCCCGGAGGCGGCACGGGCTCGCGAATATCTGACGGGCCGCGGTTTGACGACGGATGCGATCACCGCCTTCCGCATTGGCTATGCGCCGGATTCATATACAGCGATGCGTGACCGTTTTCAGTCCGCATTTGATGCGGAAGTATTGCGCGGGAGCGGGCTGTTCTCTTCCAAGGAGCAAGCTGATGGCGGCAGCGGTTCGATGTATGCGCGCTTTCGCAAGCGGATTACGTTTCCAATTCGTAATGAAGCGGGTCGGGTGATTGCTTTTACAGCACGAGCGCTCGATAACGACGAAAAGGCGGGGCCGAAATATTTGAACTCGCCGGAGACGCCGCTCTACACCAAGGGTCACGTGCTCTTCAATCTCGACAAGGCGAAGCAGGCAATCCGGCAATTCGAGTTTGCGCTGCTGGTGGAAGGGCAGATGGACTGCATCTCCGTGTACATGGCCGGGATCAAGAACGTGCTTGCGACCAGCGGTACCGCCTTTACGCCGACGCAGGTGCGGTTGCTTGGGCGGCATACACGGCAGGTGGTGGTCAACTTTGATCCGGATACGGCCGGCGCCAACGCTGCGGAAAAATCCATTGCGCTGCTGATTGAAGAGGGATTCAGCGTCAAAGTAGTAACGCTGGAGGGCGGGCTTGATCCGGACCGCTACGTGCGCGAACGTGGAACCCAGGCTTACATTGCAGCGTTGCGTGGGGCGCGCCGACACAGCGATTATTTGATTGAGCGAGCACGCACGCTGTTTCCTCCGGTCACGCCGGATGCCAAGGTGAAGGCGCTGAATTTTCTGCTGCCGCACATGCAACATATTCCCAGCCGAATCGCTCGCGATGAATTTGCGGCGGATGCGGCGCAAAAACTCGCCATCGATTCAGCGCTGCTGCGACAGGAGTTGAAGCAGGCGGCGTTTGCGCGGCGCGCCGATATCGTCGATTTGACAGCAACAAATTACCTGCTGAGTGATGCAGAGAAGATACTGTTGCAGGTTTTATCGCTGCCCCAAGGTCATATTGCTCGGCAGCTTGCATATACCCGCCTCAGGGAAAACCCTGATATCTGTGAAGGATTGGCAAGTTCTTCCATTATTGCCGCTCTCCTTGGGGCGGAAGAAATATCGAATCCGTTGGATCTCGCGCCAGATGAAGCGAGCAGAAACGTGCTCGCGAATGTGTTGATGAAAGGCCCACAGGAAATGCGGACGGAGCATGTAGAATTTGCCCTCCATGCATTGCGCCGAACTGCACTAGAGCGACGTCAACTTCAATTGCGGCGCCTCATAGTGGACGCTCAAGCTCGCGGAGATCAAGATGAGTTGCGAAAGCTGACGATTGAGAAAATGGCGTTAGATCGAGCTTTGGGGGTGTCGCTTTCGCCTAGAAACCCTAGCCAGTGATATCCGTGAGACGGTCGTTTGACCCCGCCTCCGGCGGATGCATAGACTGAAGTTGGTTCTCCACGGAAAGCGTTTTAAGAAGTGGCCAATGCAGTCTAAACGCGCAGTCGGTTTCAGCTTCCGGATTTTGCTGGGTACTCTCAGCCTTTTGCTGGTGTTGTCGGCAATCGCGGGCACAATGTGGGGCCAAGCCACCTCTCCGTCGTCTCCTTCGCAGGATTTGTCGTCGCCAGTACCTCCCCAACAATCTGGAGTTTCGTCGTCGAGCCGTACCGAGTCGGGCCAACCGGTTCCGCTTCCGCAGGGAGTAGTGGCTCCGCGGCCCAATGCGGCCGCTCTCGCCGCAGTACCAGCCGCCATTGATCCGAACGGGCCGACCATTTCTTTAGAAACTTCCGAGGCGATGTTCGATGTGATGGCGGCGCTCAATACCTGTGGCTACAATCAAGGCCTTTCGATTTCCGAGCCAGTGCGCCAGAAAGTTCGCGACGACATCAACCAGGTGTTGGAGCAGTCCGCAGCTGCGCGCGACAGTCGCGACCGGCTCTGCAGTTTTATTCATAGCCATACTATGAATGGCGTCTCGGTCAATCTGACCGCATATATCTCCCTGGCCCTTTTTCTTACGCCACCGCCGTCGCTGACGACCAATGTCGGCGCTTCCGATTTGCCTCCTGATGCGGCGACCTTGGTCGGTCTCGCCGCACCCCTGCGAAATTTCTCCCAAGCTGTGAATCTTCACATCATCTGGGCCTTAAACCATCCTGCATACGAAGCGCTGGCCGACAAAGCCCGCACCGCGATGAATCAGATGCTGATTCAAACAGACCTGTACCTGAAGCAACCTCCAGTGACCAACGGCAATCGCCGCTTTCTGGTAATCCTGGATCCCCTGATTGCGCCAGGAGAGGAGAATGCCATGGTGTATGGCGGCAACTACATCGTGGTGCTTTCTCCGTCGAACGGCAAGATCGATTTGAAGCCGGTGAAGCATACCTATCTGCGCTTCATTCTGGAGCCGCTGATCTACGCCCGGTCAAACTCAATCAATCAGTTGCGGTCGATTCTGGCGCTGGTGCAGCCCTCGCCGCTGCCGTACATTTACAAAAGCGACGTTCTCACGCTGGTGACGGAGTGCATGATTCGGGCGATTGAAGCGCGCTCGATGGACACCGGGGTCCCTGTCTATAAAATTCCTGCGCACATCGATCGCAACCAGCTGGCAGCCGTAAACAAGCAAGAGAATGAATATGAACACGCGGTGGAGCAAGTCCGCGATGACACGGTCCACAATGACATGATTCAGGGATTTATCCTGACGAAATATTTCTATGACCAGTTGCGGGGTTTTGACGAGAGTCCGAGATCGCTGCCGGAGATGGTCGGCATCATGATTTACGGTATGAACGTCGACATTGAGAAGCATCGTGTACAAGACATCGTGTTTGCCTCCCACACGGATCAGAATGTGGAAACTCCGGTGGCTCCGCAGTCGGCCGACCTGGATAACGCCGAAAATAAGCTGATCGCGGGGGATACAGCGGGAGCGATTGTGCTGGCGCAACGAGCCCTTGACCAGCACACCACTGATCCCGGCCGAGCCTACTTCATCCTGGCACGAGCCAACATTATGAGCGGGAAGATGGATGCCGCGGTGCAGGACTTCAACGAAGCAGTCAAAGTGGCCCACGATCTGCGCACGATTGCATGGTCGCACATCTACCTTGGACGTCTTGACGATTTGCAGGGGGACCGGACTGCCGCCGTCGCAGAATATCAGGCGGCGATGCAGTCGCGGGATGGACGGCAGGACACCAGCCGGGCGGCTGAAGCGGGACTGAAAGCACCCTTCGCACCTCCGCAAGCGGCGCAGCAAGGTTCGCACGGACAAGACGACTCCAGTGGAGACGGAACGGATACTTCGCACTAAAGCGAAGGTTCCATCGGCCTGGTTGACCCGATCACTTTCTCGCGCGACTTGAAGCTGGGACGTTTCTTGCGATGGGTTGGCCACAACGCGGAAATTCCCGGTAAATATCGAGCGCACGCACAAGAACGCACTACACTTATCTCTATATTTATTTGAGGAGATGAAACGGCCTTGTCCAACCATCGATCCGCCTCTGCGACCGAGCGATCTGGGGCCCCCTTGGATGCTGATGATCCGGTCGTTCTTCCTCCAGGTCGCGTCGTCCGTTACAGCGGACTGGAGAGGTTGCAACAATTATTGGGATATCGGTTTCGCGATCCCGCGCTGTTGGATCTGGCGCTGACGCACAGTTCGGTTGCCTATGAAGAGCAGACGGAGCAGGACCTGCGGGAGGACAACGAACAGTTGGAATTTCTGGGCGATGCAGTGCTGGGCCTCATTGTGACGGAACATCTCTTCCGCGTCTATCCGGAGTTTAGTGAAGGGGCATGGACACGCTTGCGGTCGCAATTTGTCAGCCGACCCCATTTGGCGAGCGCGGCGCTGACGATGGGACTGGGAGATTTCCTGCGGCTCGGCAAAGGGGAAGAAAAGAGCGGTGGGCGAAAGAAGCCTGCGATCCTGGCCAATGCGGTCGAGTCGGTGATTGCCGCCGTCTACCTGGATGGCGGGATGGAGTCGGCGGTGCGGCTGGTGCGCACCTGGTTGCTGGATGAAACGATGGAAGCGGTGGTGAAGGCCGCGCGCGCTGGAGAGGTCGGCGATTACAAATCCATGCTGCAGGAGTATTCGCAGGCACATGGATTAGGGCAGCCGCGTTATCAACTGACATCGGAAACCGGGCCCGACCACAGGAAAAGTTTCGTCGTGGAAGTGAAATTTTTGGACGCCTCTGCCAGCGAGACGACGCTAGCCTCAGCCACCGGCACACGCAAGAAACACGCAGAACAGGAAGCCGCGCGGTTGGCGTTACAGCATCTGCGCTCGTTGCAGGCGTCCGAGTCGTCGCCTTTGGCGGAAGATTCGACTGCGGAGAAAGAGAAAGAGGTTCGCGAAAAAACCGTGGCAGGGAAGAGGAAATGACCGGCGAAACCGATCCCTCCCTCAGTTCCGTGGCGATACCGGTTTCTACTACGGAGCCACCGATTCCTCTTGCTCCAACTCCCGTGCGGATTCAGCATCATCACGAAGTGCTTATCCTGATTCAGACGACGCTGACGTTTCTTGTGAGCGCGCTGTTCGTGCTGACATTTATCGCGCAACCCTATCGGATTCCATCTGGATCGATGGAAGAAACGTTGTTGATTGGCGATTTTCTTCTGGTGAACAAGATCGTTTTTGCGAATCCCGGCCCGTGGAAGCCGCTACTGGCCTATGAACCTATCAAGCACGACGACATCGTAGTCTTCCACTATCCAATTGACGCTTCTATGTACCTGGTCAAGCGTGTGATTGGAGTGCCAGGGGATGAAATTCACCTGCACCATGGCTTGGTCTATGTCGATGGACGGCTGCAGCGCGAACCATTTGCACTCTACATTCCCAGCTATGCAAACCAGTTTCGCGACGAATTTCCCACCCCCACGTATACCGATCCAGGTGTGAGCAGCCGTTGGTGGATGGAGATGCAACGGAACGTTCACCAAGGACAACTGGAGATTCCGGCGGGACAATATTTTGTCCTGGGCGATAATAGAAATGACAGCTTGGACAGTCGCTACTGGGGACTGGTTCCGCGCCAGAACATCGTGGGCGAGCCGTTTCTGGTGTACTTCTCGGTTGTCACCGCCAGCAGATCAGAAATCACGGGTCTTTCCAGTGATAGACTGGCCCACGAACGCGGATGGTGGAACGGTGTGGCCGGGGCAGTTCGCTGGAGCCGCATCTTTCATGTAATACGTTAGCCACTCGAAATCGGAGAAACCTTTTGGCCGGTCAGCAACTCGCGCAAGCCGCACCCACCTCGCAGCAATCAGAAACTCCATTCGAGTTTTTTGCCTCCATCTGCACAGTGCTGGTGGTAGGGCTGTTCATCATTACGTTCGTTTTTCAGAACTTCGAGATTCCATCTTCATCGATGGAAAAGACGTTGTTGATTGGCGACCACGTTCTGGTCGACAGGATCACATTCGCACCCCCGGCCCGATGGGCACCCTTTATCTATTACCGCAACATTCGCCGCGGCGACATCATCGTGTTCTACAAACCCGGCGAACCGAAGCTGTTCCTGGTGAAGCGAGTGGTCGGAATCCCGGGAGATCGAATCCACCTGGAGCACGGCATCGTGTACTTGAACGGCAAACCGCAAAACATGCCGTACGCCACGCTGCCTTCGGACGACGGCAACCCCAACGATGCGTACTATCCCTATCGAGATGATTTTCCCGCTGTACCGCCGCCGCCGGACTCCAACGTAACAGCGACCTGGGCGCTCAATCTGCCCAGTCATATTCAGAACGGCAATCTGGTCGTACCGCCGGGAGATTATTTTGCGATGGGCGACAATCGCATGATATCGCTCGACAGCCGGTACTGGGGATTTGTGCCGCGGCCAAATATCATTGGTCGCCCGCTGTTCGTCTATTGGTCGTTCATCACGTCAGAGGACCAGCAATACAAGACATCGATGCCGGATCGCATGGCATTTATGGGACACGTCATCATTCACTTCTTCGACCAAACGCGGTGGCGGCGAACCTTCCATCGTATTCAATAAGTTCGTTGAAGCCGACATGAAAAACCCAGGCGCGCCAAAAGCGAACATCAGCCGTCGAAAGAGCGTATTCCTGGCGGCGTTTGCGTTGCTGGTGCTTACGATTGTCGTTCCCCCGTTCGTTAACATCAATCGCTTCCGGCACCTCATTGTGCAGTCGATCAGTGCCGGCCTGGATCGCCCGGTCTACGCGAACTCGGTTGAGCTGACACTGTTTCCTCGTCCTGCATTTGTGCTCCATCATCTCACCGTGGCAGAGTGGCCCCAATATGGCGCGGAACCCGTGATCACGGCGGAAACCGTGACCGCCAGCCTGCGTGCCAGCACCCTGTGGCATCGCCGGGTTGAAATCGCCAGCCTGCACTTCGATGCGCCCAGCGTGAACCTCGCCCGCGACAGCAACGGCGAATGGAACTTTGAATCTCTGATCAGCAATTCCCCGGTCCTGCGTTTGTCAGGGAACTCGACCTCCGGTGCTTCCTCCTCCGCGAGTCCGCCGCCGTTTCCCTATGTGGAAGCCACCGATGCTCGTATCAATTTCAAGCGCGGTGCGGAAAAGCTCCCATTTTCATTGGAAGGGGCACAACTTGCATTCTGGAAAGAGTCGGGAAATGAATGGCACGTTCGCATCAAGGCTCGTCCGGTGCGTACAGATCTTCCTCCTGGAGATGCGGGGCAGATTCTGGGCGAAGCCTCGGTCAAGACCACCGGCGTGCTGATGGATTCGCCAATTCGAGCCAGCCTGGAATGGCGGCGCGGCCAGCTGGGAGAAATCAGTCGATTGCTGCAGGGCGAAGACAGTGGCTGGCGAGGCACGGTGGACTGGACAGTCAATGTGCGGGGAACGCTGGGGAAGGCTCGGTTGACGTCGGATGTGCAGGTGGAGGGATTTCGTCGGGCTGAGTTCATTCCTCCGTCAGAAATTGACTTGTCGGCGCATTGCACGGGGCAATATGTGCACGCAGATCGGCGTATGGATCAATTCGACTGCGATGCGCCACTGGGTGGCGGCCACTTGCTGGTGAAGTCGATCGCGAATGATTCTAACTCCGCAGCGAATCCAAGTGCCCCTGTGGCGTCCCAGCCTTCACAGTCAGAAGGCGCTGGCTCCTTCACCGTGGCGTTGCAACAAGCCTCCGCCGGATTTTTTCTCGATCTTTTGCGCCACGTGCATCCGGGTATTGCCGCGGATACGAGCGCGTCCGGTGAAGTGAATGGAAGCGCCAAATGCGAATGGCGTGGTTTCGATACGTTGCAGGATTGCACGGGAGATTTGCGCACCACTCCGCTGACGCTGCACTTGCCGCACGTCGAACATGCTGTGCATCTTTCGCCGCTGCTCATTTCCACGCCAAACCTGGCGGGCGCCGCCAAAGCGTCTGCTTCGAGAGTATCCTCGGAGGCCCTTTATCGAAGCAGCCCCATCGTCGTCAAGCAGCAAGCGACCGGGGCATGGAATCTGGCTGCAGTGCATGCCTCGCTGGGAGCGGCAACCTCGGCGATACTGGCTGGCACGGTGACCTCTTCCGGCCTTACGCTTCACATCGACGGGGCCGCAGATTTGAGGGATTTGCGCCAGCTAGCGCGCGCGATGAATTTGCCCGTCCTCTCCGGTGGAATCCATTCCATCCGCGGCACCGCGCAGATGGCGGTGACGCTGCGGTCGAGTTGGTTACCGCAATCCAATCCGGCTGCCTTCGTGGCTACTATACCCAACAACGTGGCAAATCTGCCAACTCAGTCGATTCCGTGGTTTGTTCCGTCGCAGTGGGAGGGGAAAGTTCAAATTCACAATGCGACGATGCAGCTCAGTTCGTTCCCAGGTGCAATCCAAATTGTCGGCGGGCAAGTGAATCTGACCGACACATCTGTGGAATGGAATGGATTAACGGGAACGTACGCGCATATTCCTTTCGACGGAAGCATCCGCTGGGAAACATCCTGTCCGGCTGCGCGGCCGCCCTGTGCGCGCACGTTTACCCTGCATACAACCGATTTGAATGTTGATCGTCTGCAGGGAGTTTTGCGCCGCGCCATCGCCGGGTCCGGCTTGCTGGAACAGCTGAATCCCTGGGCGGCGGGTGCTCCGGAACTGCCGGAAATTACTGGGACCTTCAAGGCCGATGTGCTTTCGGCGGGAAAGCTGTCGCTGCAAAATGCTTCCTTGCAACTCCACCTCCAGGGGCATCGAGCGGACCTGGTTGCAATCTCCGGCAAAGTATTTGGCGGCACACTGTCTGGGCTTTCCGATGATGCGAGCGGGAGCGCCTTGAGTGGCAAAGATGCCACAGAAGCAAGTTCAGCAAGCACCGCAGAACCCGTGCCCGCAATGCAGTCGGGCGCCGGTTCGGCACAGTGGGGTGACGGTCCCCCGACCTACACGCTGCGAGTGGCACTTGGAAATATCCAACCGAACTTAGTTGCCGCGATCTGGCATGAGAAATGGGGCCGCGGCGCCGCGTCTGTCGAGATTCGCTTGAAGACGCACGGTTGGTCGACTGCCGACCTTGTGCAGAATGCGTCCGGTAATTTTGCGATTGATTGGCGAGGTGGGGTGCTGGCCGCTTTGATGCCTTCACAAGCTTCTTCCATGGCGATCGCAGATTCCCCGAGCACAGCAAATGTTGTGCCGGGCATCACGCGGTTTCAGCGGCTTCGTGCAGTGGGTCATTTCCATGACGAGAAGCTCACGCTTGAATTCGGACAACTTGCGCTCGCTAGCGCAACAGGGCGCAGGCAGATTGGCATTCCTGGAATTCAGTCATTGTCGGGAACGGTGACATTTTCGCGCGTGCTCGATCTGCGGATGCAACCCTCCGGCGTATCGATTACCGGATCGCTCGACCTACCGATAATGAAGGCCCGCGCCCGTGAACAATAAGGTAGACCCCGGACCGAAATCCTGGGCCTATCCGCAATTTCATCGGTCGAGCACCTGCACTTCATGTTCCAGAGATCGCGACTCATGGCAACAGGCTCGAAAGTCCCGGAGCGCGCTGTTTGGGCACTCAGATCGACATTCAGGGTTGTGACTCGTCAAACTATTTCGTGTCGGCACCCAAGGTCTTTTTGCGCGCTCGATCGCGACGCCGACGAAATATCTTGTACAGAAGATACGCAGTCACCAGAGCGGCAAATACACTCAGCAGCAACATGGTATGCAGCCCCATCCAGGTCATAATTTCGGGGCCAAAGTAGACGACGAGAAGAGCTGTCACCAGGTAGTGCGCCGTGCGTCCTACGAAAACGGCGACCATGTACGGAACCGCGCGCATCTCGAAAACGCCTGCTCCGAAGGCGAAGACTTTGAACGGAAACGGCGGCGGCATGGCGGCAGGCACCAGCACAGCCAGCCAGTGATGACGATCAAAACGCGCCCGCATCTGGTCATACTTGGCTCGCGGGATACGCTTCAGCAGCACCCACTCGCCTCCTGTCCGACCGATATAAAAGGGTACCAGAGCGCCGACTGCAGATCCGGCCGCGCCCATAATGGCGTAGACCCAGAAGTATCGCCGGTTGCTCCACACGTACACGGCAATGATTGCATCCATAGGGATGGCAAACACGCTGGCATCGATGGCCGCAAGAACGCCGACGCCCACGAAACCAAGAGGTTTGAGGAACAGCAGCAGCGCCATTTTCCAGTGGAGAAGATGCGACCAGAGTTTGCGTATCATTGGCTATTCAAGAGATGTCTTCAAAAAGGGCGTCTATTTATCCTACAGGCCTTTGTCGCGGCATCCGAACTGCAGGTCCTGCGAGATTCTATTTGTTTTCGGATGCATGGCCGGGCTCCAGGTGTTCTGTATCTCCGGACAAAAGCGCCAGCGCATGCTGAATAAGAGGGAGCACCACCTCCAACGACGTGACAGCTGCCCGCGGACTACCCGGAACATTCACAATCAATGTGGTGCTGAGGGTTCCGGAAACGGCGCGACTCATGGGGGCAAAAGGGGTCTCCTTCAACCCTTCGCGGCGCATATGCTCTCCAAATCCGTCGAGGATGCGGTCGCAGACCTGACGAGTCGCTTCGGGTGTCACGTCGCGAAGCGCGATGCCTGTTCCGCCCGTCGTTACCACCAGAGGTGCCCGTGCGGCTTGCTTTCGAATTTCGGCCGCTATCTGCGCTGCGTCGTCGGGAACGATAGTGTTCTCTTCGACGGTGAATCCGGCCTGCTGCAGGCGTAGAACGACGGCGGGTCCTGAGCGATCGACCCGAAGCCCTTGAAAACACGAGTCGCTGACGGTAATGACGATAGCCTTCACAGCTGCGATTTTACCTGCGGAAGGGATGGTTTGGTGGCGGAATAGCCCCTGGGTGGAGCTCGAAAGATAGCCGCTGGACGGGGTGCGAAAACGTCAAAGAATGAGACAATGGTACGAGGACGCAATGTCGATACTGGCACGTAGTACGGAAACTACAGTAGGATCAGTATCGTCTAATTTTGATGGCCGCAATCGAAACACCCCCGAGTCCGCCAGAGAAGCCAATCGAACCCAAGTTCGATCGTTTGCGGACGCGCTACGAATCTCACTCACCTCATGAGTTGCTCGATGTTATCGACTCTCTAGAGGGAGAGCGGCTGTCTGCCCGGGTGCGGGAAGCGATTTGGGTTTCGCTGATCTTCCACCTTTTGGTTTTCTGGTGGATTTTCTACGGTCCAAAACTGAAGATGTTTCAACCCGCCACGGTGGTCAACACAATGCCACTGATTCCGGCGAAGGCGCCAGAGAATGTCTATCTGGACATGCCTCCGGATCTGGTGAAAAAGCCGCCAAAGCCCACCAACATTATTTCGGACCAGAACCATACGGCGCAGACCAGACATCCAACGCCCGATCAGAAGACGATTGAGGAGTTGCAGGCGATGCGGCGTGCCGGTCGGCCATCGCCGCCACCGCAGCCGCAGCAAAGGGCACAACAGCCAGAGCAGCCGGCTGCTCGGCCGCAACAACCATCACCGCAGCGAGAACAGGCGCGCGCCGTGCCCCCATCGAAGGCCACCCCGCCCCCGCTTCCGTCCGCGCCCAATGCGACCCAGTCCGCCATGCAGCGGCAGCAGGCTCCGCGGCGGCAAACGATGTTAGCTCAAAACCAGGCCACTAGCCAGCCCAACATGTCTGTAGGCGACATGATTCGCCAGGCAGAACGCAATGCTGCGCGCTCGAATGGCGAAGGCGGAGATAACGGCGACAATGCGCCGATCGCGCACCCCGGCGTGGCCTCCGGCGTGGAAGTTTTAAGCGACACGATGGGGGTCGATTTCGGTCCATATTTGCACCAGGTTGTGCAGATGACGCAGTCCAGTTGGGATTTATTGATTCCCGAAGCCGCGCGTCCGCCTCTATTAAAGCAAGGCACGGTGGCGATTCAATTCATCATCTTGCCCGATGGCAGCATTAAACAAATGCAACTGATTCGGCCGTCGGGGGATGTATCTCTCGATCGCGCTGCATGGGGCGGCATTACAGGGGCCGGACCGTTTCCACCGCTGCCGAAGCAGTTCAAGGGACCGTATCTGGCCTTGCGCTTTTACTTCCTCTATAACGAACAGACCGGGCAATACACACGGGAATGATCGCCCCGGAAAAAGCCACCGCGTTGCGACGACGCCAGGCGATCGGCCTGGTGTGGATCGCTCTGGCGGTGATCATGTTTAGCGCCATTCGTGCCGGTTGGCATGCTGTCTTTCTCACCCGTTGGTGGAACTTATGGTAACTTTTGCGTTACTTATGCCAGAAGTCCGACAAGTGTGGGAAGTTTGACCGAGAAAGACTGCCCGGAACGATGGACGGCCCCAATCAAGAAAGTGAATCGAAGAAATCCAGCTATCCCCTGGTGGTGTTGCATGGAGCGACTGCCAGCGGGAAAACCTCTCTTGCTGTCCACCTGGCGCAGCGATTCTCCGGCGAGGTCGTCAGCTGCGACTCCGTGGCTGTCTATCGCGAATTAGAGATTGGTACTGCAAAGCCTTCGCGGGAACAACGCGCCCTGGTTCCACATCACATGCTGGATGTCGTCTGGCCGAATCAGCCATACACTGCCGGGGATTATGCTCGCGATGCACGCGATAGTCTTGCCGACATTCAGCGTCGCAGTAAGCTACCCATTGTTGCCGGCGGAACTGGCCTCTATCTGCGAGCCTTGATCGACGGATTGTTTCCGGGGCCGACGCGATTTGAGTCGCTACGAGTGCGTTTACGCGAAATGGAGCAGGAGCGCGGCAGCAGTTACCTGGCGCGAATTTTGCAGCGGCTGGATCCTGTTTCGGCGTCGCGCATTCATCCTAACGATGCACCCAAACTGGTGCGCGCGATCGAAGTGACCCTCGCATCGCAGCAAAAAATGTCGACGTTGTGGGAAGCTGGACGCGATCCGCTGCAGGGCTTTCGAATTTTGAGGCTCGGCCTCGATCCGCCTCGGCCTGCGCTGTATGAGCGTATCAATCAGAGGGCGGCGGCAATGTTTTCAAACGGGCTGGTCGAGGAGACGGAACACTTGCTCGCTCGTTATGGCGAAGACTGCCGTCCGTTGTTATCCCTGGGATATAAGCAGGCGGGAATGCTGCTGCGCGGAGACCTTTCCATGCAGGACGCGATAGCTTCCACGCAGCAGGGCCACCGTAATTACGCCAAGCGGCAGATGACATGGTTTCGCCGCGAGCCGAACGTGCACTGGCTGGACGGATTCGGCGACGATCCAGCGATCGCGCAAAAAGCGTTGGCGCAGGTTGAAGTTCATGTGCGCCAGGGCGGGGAAGTGCGCGGCGACCTGAAGTTTGCTGTACCTACGGAATAAAAAGGCCGCTCTTTTGAGCGGCCTTTGTTTGATGTTGAATTGGAGAAGCTAAGCTTCCCGCACGCCGTCAAGAAAGGCGCGCAGTTTGCGCGACCGCGACGGATGGCGCAGCTTGCGCAGCGCCTTGGCCTCTATCTGGCGAATGCGCTCGCGAGTCACCTGGAAGCTCTGACCCACTTCTTCCAGGGTGTGCTCCGACCCATCTTCCAGACCAAAGCGCATTTTTATCACGCGTTCTTCGCGCGGCGTCAGCGTACGCAGCACCTGCGCGGTGTAGTCCTTCAGGTTGACGCTGATGACGGCGTCTGAAGGCGAAACGGCCTGGTGATCTTCGATGAAATCTCCCAAGTGCGAATCTTCTTCTTCGCCGATCGGCGTTTCCAGCGAGATGGGTTCCTGTGCAATCTTCAATACCTTGCGAACCTTGGCGACAGGAATATCCATGCGCTTGGCAATCTCTTCCGAGGTTGGCTCGCGTCCGAGTTCCTGCACCAGCTGACGCGAAGTGCGGATCAGCTTGTTGATGGTTTCAATCATGTGCACCGGGATGCGGATGGTACGTGCCTGATCCGCAATGGCGCGCGTGATCGCCTGGCGAATCCACCAGGTTGCATAGGTCGAAAATTTATATCCCCGGCGGTACTCGAACTTGTCGACCGCCTTCATCAGTCCAATATTGCCTTCCTGAATCAGGTCGAGGAACTGTAGTCCGCGGTTGGTATATTTCTTGGCAATCGAGACCACCAGTCGCAGGTTGGCTTCAATCAACTCCCGCTTGGCCTGCTCGGCGTCCATGTCGCCCTGGATCATCTCGCGCTGGGTGCGCTTCAGTTCTGCGACTGATACCCCTGCGTCGACTTCCAGTTTCTCCAGATCGCCTTTGCAGTTACGCTGCTGGCGGCGATATTCCTTGCGCATTTCCTCGCTTTTCGATTGTTCGTGCTTCTGTTCCAGGGTGCGAATCTGGCGATCGAGCGCGCGCATGGCGTCGACCGTCTTGTTGACCTTATCGAGCAGCCGCTTGCGTTCGGCGTTGGTATATTTCAGCTCGCGAATGACGCGGGAAACCCGCACCAGCTCGCGACCAATCGCCCAACGGGTGCGGCGATGTTCTTTCGCTTTGCCCTTGTCCTTGGCGGAGATGCCTTCCAGCTTCTCGCGCAGTTGCTGGGCCTTTTTGTAGTGCTTGACCAGCGTGTCAATTGCGTTGGTTGTGAGTTTGGTGCGTGCCTGCAGAATCTCTTCGGTGAGTTCTTCTTCATCGAAGGTGACCACTTCCTTGATGCTGCGTACGCCACGCTTCAGGTCTTCACCCAGCGCGATAATTTCGCGGGTGACGATGGAAGAACGCGAGATGGCTTTCATCACGCGCATCTGCCCGCGCTCAATTCGCTTGGCGATTTCAACTTCGCCTTCGCGGGTGAGCAGCGGTACGGTTCCCATTTCGCGCAGATACATGCGGACAGGGTCGTTGGTCTTCTCCATCGCGCCGGGAGTCAGATCCAGTTCGACATCTTCGCTGTCTTCGCTGTCCAGTTCGTCGTGTTCTGCCGCCAGTTTGGGTTGATCTTCCAGCAGATCAATTCCCTGCGTCCCGATGGTAGTCATCAGGTCGTCCAGATCGTCGGCGGAATTTACTTCGCCGGGGATCAGGTCATTCACTTCACCAAAGGTCAGGTAGCCCTTCTCTTTCCCTGTTTCAATTAGTTTCTGAAGATCGTCTTCGTATTTATCATTAATAGCCAAAGGTGCCCCTCTTTTTCGAGATGTTGATGTAGGAGTTCGTTGTCCGTGGGCAAGACAATTTTTGGATGCGGTCAAAGCCGCGACGGCAGGCCAGTTTGTTGGCGTAGCTATGACGCCAGGGCGCACGTCCCCATTCTCGGTTAGGATATCACAGATATAGGCTGAGATGCCATGCGCCGCAGACTATGGTTGTAAGCGCGTGGGTCGAGTACGGCGCTAAATCGAGCGCGACACCGGGCAAGGGTCTTGGTCGGTGTCCACCAATTCAAGAACAGCGCAATGGTCGCCATAAAGAAAACTAGGGCCAGAAATAACTCAGTCCACCAAATCAGATAAGAATACCGCGGAATCAGCATCTTCATAGGGTTGATTACGATCTGGCCGATCCAACATGCCACCCAGGTTTTTTCTACTCGGTCTCTTGCCAATCTAACGAACAGAAAACCGAGCCATGCTACGTAGAGATATATGCAGAGGTCAATTGCGACGCCCGCTCGGCCAAAAACTGCAATCGATGTGACAAAGTGACGAGGAACCTCGAATCTTGTCGACATGTGCCGGAGCATCGAATACAGCGACCAGCCCGACACGAGCACGATGAAGATCAACAGGCCGCGAGAAGCCATGAATGGATTCTCTATATTAGGCCGCTCTGGTTCCCCGCTTATTTCCATGGTGTGGATCGAGTATAGCGGTGGCCGCGTTTTTATCCGCGGACAGAAGCGCCAGAGAAAGACAGGATCGCACGGCCCGGGACTGGAATGCCGTAGAACCGAGCCGGAGTAAAGTGGCTCATCAACAGCATATTGTCCAATGACTCGCGAACTTCCTTGGTGGTGGGTCCGGAGACGATGCGGTAGTCGTACACGCGGCCCGTACTGCTGATCGCGACTTCCACTAGCACTGGACGCGTAAACGAACCGCGCGAATCCGTTCCGCCTACCGTATACAGGAACTGCGGACTGGTGGTGGAATCTGCTGTCGTTTCCGTTGCCGATACTCGAGGAGGCGCCCCGAGAGTCCCGATCATCAGTGCCATCACGCCCAGCAAAACCATGGCTGTGGCAAGCCCGGCCGCGCCGCGCACCAATATCGGAGACAAAGTATTTTCCCAGTACAACTGCCAGGCCTCAACGCGCCTACGCGTGGTACGCGCTTTCTCCTGCGAAATGGCAACACGGAGCCGCAATCCCATGTCGGCCGGAGGTTTTGCCGGCCCGATACTTGTGAGTACACGCTGCAAAGTGCGCCATTCGGCGAACTCGGTGGTGCATTCCTGGCAGCCTTCAAGGTGACTGGCGATGGCATGCATCGCGGTCCCTGACACGGCACCGTCCAGGTATTCCGAAAACTGTGAGCGAATTGACGGGCAATCACTCATACTGCCTCCCCAAATAGACGACCCTCGGCGGATCGGGTCAATCCAGGAACTTCGCTTGTCGACGTGCTACTGACTGCAGGACGACCGGACAGAATTCCTTTGTCCGAACGTGCTTGAGCAATTAAGGGCTGCAATCGTGCTCGCAACATGGCGCGCCCGCGTACCAGGCGCGATTTCACGGTTCCTAAGTGTGTGCCGAGAATCTCAGCAATTTCGTCGTACGGCAGGCCTTCCAAATCGCGCAAGATCACGACGGTCCGAAAAGGCTCTTGCAGGCGGCGCAATTCAATTTCAACTTTCGTCCGAATCTCCTCGTGCTCGGTCAGTTGGTACGGAGAAGCATGTTCGTCGACTAACAAATCTTTCAGATATGTCGATTTTCCTCCGTCGGATGCATTTGTCTCAGTCTCGATTGTGATTTCGCGGCCACGATGCCTGAACCACCAGCGGCGCTGATTCGAAGCCTCGCGCAGTGCGATGCGATATATCCAGGTGCGAAGACTGGAATCTCCGTGGAAACTGCTTATGTTGCGAAAGACTTTGATGAAGACATCCTGCGTAATGTCGGCAGCGTCCGATGGATCGGTGAGCACGCGTGAAATCAAACTATAGATCGGAGCCTGGTACTGAGAGATCAGAAGCGCAAAAGCCTCTTCCGAGCCGGCTTGCAGCTCAGTGGTGAGGACGGATTCATCCGTCCGTATTGCGATTCCGGCAGCCAGATCTCCCAACGCAGAAGCCGCGGACATGCGGTCACCTCAACCCTATCAGGCAAGCGAATAGTTCTCAAGCGGTCGGCCGGTCTGAATTAAACCCATGCAAGAGCTTGCCTCTTATTTAGTTAGACAAGGGCAAGCTCGGAAAGGTTCCACATTCTTTGGTAATGCCGGATCCAAGGTTTGCAATCCTGGTACCGGTGGGGAGGAAAGAGCAATATTTGCACCAGTTAGAAGTGGATTTTCATTCTGGTCACAGCAGTAAGACCTACAACGCGTCGGGTTAGGAGTTGGATTCGAACATCTGGATCGCGTCAAGGGAATCCCGCCAGATTTCGGGACACGAACACCCTCTATATAGGTTGAGAGCGAATCACCCAGCCGTCGACAGGAAGCGGGAGACGCGAGACCCCGCAATCCATCTTGCGACACGGTGCGCTATTTCGCTGCCTCGTTCGAGCAAGTGAAGAGGTGCAGCTGCGATTTGGCAAGCATGGTTTGTCTACCGCCTGGATTCGCAAGGGTCGGAAGCCAGACGGAAACGATAGTCCCGACGCCGTTTCTGGAGCGAATCTGGATGAAGTTGAAAATTGAGTTGTGCGCGTCCTGGCGATGCAGGAACCTTGAAGTCAGGAATGCGGGTTTACGCGGATTCGCCATCCTTTTGGATGGCGCCCGTTACGAAGATGTATCCAAGCCTGCCATGTTCGCTATACTGAATGGGCGCGGAGAGATGGCCGAGAGGCTGAAGGCGGCGGTTTGCTAAACCGTTATAGGGCCAAAAGCTCTATCGAGGGTTCGAATCCCTCTCTCTCCGCCAGACAGTCTAAACTATTGTAAATAAAAGACTTATCGACGAGAGAAACACCCGAATTGGCCGCCAATTCGGGTGTTTTGTTTCTCTCTGGAGAATCTCTTACGAGCTTAAGAGTGCTCAAAATGCACGCCTGCATGATGATTGAGAGAATGGACCATCAAGGAATTTGGTTCTCTAAAGCTCCACGGAGAGTTCGAATGAGATTCGGCAGGAGATGGACATTCGAACTCTCAATAGAGAAAAATGTTCTATTGAGAGTTCGAATGACTGCGCGCCCGCCAGACAGGCAACCTCTCCGATTTGCACATCCCAAAACAATCCTTATTCCGCGATTTATGCGGGCAATCTGCTGATACTTGCCAACTCCTGGAGAATCTTTGCGTAGAACTTTCGGCCTACAGATGATTTTGCTTGGAGGCGTTTTCTCTCCGTCGAGCGATTCATGGGTACAAGGATGTTTCCTGAGATCGATCTAGATTAAGTCCAACTCGACTGCGGCGAAGCGACTGATTTGCCCGGTCAATGGCAATTCTTCCAAAACACCGGGCGGATTCGTCTCTCGACCCGCTTCTGCGCGCCAGATGCGTTCCAAACCTGAAGGCCTTGTTAGGCGATTCTTTTAGGCAACGGCAGACGCGCATGGCGAACATCGGAAATTGGGGGACACCCAATTGCACGCTGAGTTTGCAGACTTTCCTTCGCCTATTCGATGTAGAGGTGGTCATCACCTTTCAATGTCACATGGCCCCACACGATTGAGGGAGGTCCGATTCTGTCGGTGGAGGCGACCTACAGTACAGGGCCTGTCGTCATCGAGAACCCAGAGGCGATCGCCAATTTCCGCGAATATTTCGAAGAATGTCAGGACCTTTACGTATCTCGGCTTTGACAACAAACTTCGAGATGTCTGGCACCGCATACTTGATCGTCAACTCAGCAACCGAATTTGCAATGCCCCTGATCCGTCGCCGTTCCGCAAAGGGATACCTGGAAAGAGGTGCAAATGTCTCAATACCGCGTCCCACCGGGCGATAAATAGTGCTGCCAGAATTTATCGGAGAAAGAAGTACTGCTTTCGAATACGCTGCCAACAGCCTCGAGGTATCCACAGTAAGCACAAGATGCTCTTTCGCTCGGTACGCCCGAGCTCGAAGTAGAACATTGTCGTTGTCCATGCCAGACCTTGATCGATCAACCTTATTTAGTAAATACGGAGAAGAGTGACAATTCCCCGCTGTAGAATTCACCGGCCAATCTGTCACGCTTCGCCGTATTTGGAGCGAAGGGCAAAAGAGGTCGTCGGAAGACCTTCCCTAGCGCGCTGGCTGCTCGCTTCGCTCCTTCAGCATTTGAGGTGAATATGAAGAACAATGATAGCAACAAGGAAATAGCGGTAGTCAATCGACTGATTGCCGGAGAGGCTCGTATAGCCGAGCGGGTCGAAAAACTCACCGATATCCCACACAGGGTGCGCATATTTATAGACCGGGAGGTTTACGATTCTCCTACCCCAACAACCGGCGAAGGTCTCTACGAACTCGGGCACATTGCACATCACCGTGAGCTCTTCCGGGAAGCCACCGGTGACCATGAGGATCGTGTTGTGCCGCGCAATGCTGTGGTGATTGATCTGAGCGGGGATGATCACTTCTACAGTCAGAAGGCCGTGACGATCCTGGTAAACGGTGAGCCGCATGAGGAAACCGAGACGCGCATCTCGTTCGAGGCCGTGGTAAAGATCGCGTATCCGGTGCCGCCGGGCGGAACTTGCGTCGAGTACACGGTGACCTACCGCAATGGGCCGCCGGCAAACCCCAAGGGATCGTTGACCGCCGGCCACTCCGTCAAAATTCAGAACAGGATGATTTTCGATGTCACGCCGACCGATCGATCGTAGCCCTGAACTCAAGAAGCTGCGCGACGAGGGCTTCGACATCGAGGTTGCCGACGGATACCTGCTGATGCATGATGTTCCCTACGTGAACGAAAAATGCGAGGTGAAGCGCGGCATCCTCATGGCCGCACTCAACCTCACGAACGATATCGCGCAGCCACCCAGCGATCACCAAGCCAAGTGGGCCGGCGACTGCCCGTGCAATGAGGATGGCAGTATCATACAGGGACTTGGGCCGACTCCTTCACCGATGGTGGTCGCAAAACATCAGGTGAAATGGAATTTTTCGTGCAAGCCGAAGCCGGCCGATAAATACGATGACTTTTACCACAAGATGTCGCAATACGCCATCAAGATTTCCGGTCCGGCGCTGGCGATTGATCCCACCCTAACAGCGCAGACATTCAAGCCGAGGCAGCCGGACCCTGATGACTCTGTGTTCCTTTACGAGGACACTGCCAGCAGCCGGGCTGAAATCGTGGCGATCAATGACAAGCTCAAGTCGCTGCGCATCGGAATTGTCGGCCTTGGTGGAACGGGTTCCTATGTTCTCGATTTCGTCGCGAAGACGCCGGTGAAGGAGATCCACCTCTTCGACGGCGACACTTTCGACCAACACAACGCATTTCGCTCACCGGGCGCTGCATCTGGCGAAGAACTTGAACAAAGGCTGAGGAAGGTAGTGTTCCACGCCCGCACCTACGGGAAATTGAGGCGCGGCATTGTTGTGTATCCGAATCCGATGGGGCCTGGCACACTGCATGCGTTGGAGGGTCTGGACTTTGTTTTTCTTTGCATGGAGGGCACGGGGAAGAGGCCAATCGTCGAGAAGTTGGAGGCTCTGGGCGTTGCCTTCGTGGACGTGGGCATGGGAATTACTATCACTGGCGACCGACTGCGCGGACAAATCCGTACTACTACAAGCACGCCGACGAAACGAACACTGTCATTTGGGATGAAGACATGAGCCAGTACGAAATTGAACGGGGCCGTGCTAGAGATCGGAGAGCTCGTGATCAGCATTTTGCAATGCCAACAGCTGAACCGACAGATGCACGCCGGAAAAAGCGACGTTTCTGGGACCGCCTCAAAGGTCGATAGCCAAGCGCGTCGTTCTTTTTCGAGTCGGCCTCATGATAGAGATGATGTTCTATGGGTTTTAAGAGAACTGTTATTGATAGGGATTTCATTTGCTTAACAATTGCGCGCGCTGCAGATTCCAGTCGCCCGGGATGCTTCCCAAACATGTGTCGAGCGACAGGCCAGGGGCCTGTCTTCCTTCCAGAATCGCTTCGGTCAGATCTGGAGCCAGAAACGCCAACGGGATGATGCGGCTGACGTAACGTTCATCGAGGCCCGTTTGTTTTGCGATGGAGCGCTGGTTGACGGCCTGACCTCGCAGAATGCGATCCACCCAATCGTGCGCTCTCGAGATCGCGCGAATCAGGGAGGGAACTTCGTGCGGATTGGCTCCATGAGAATCGGGGGGCAGAACCAGGCGCATATCTCCGCCACATCGTTTCAGCTGGACAGCAGTTTCAATCGTGACCACTTCTTCAGTACTGTTGATCGGGCGTTCCGGATCGTCACTTACGCCCAACACCGCTTGGCGAAGAGCCGATCGAATGATATCAATCACAATTCGATCATTATGAACAATAATTCTCTTCACTGTGGAGTGGAAAAGGCTTTGAACCTTTTCTGAAGAGGCTGTATCCCACTCTCGAGACGCTTCTGTGATTGCCTTGATGTCTGACGATGGACCGTCGACGTCGACAAGAACGTCCAGCAACCGTTGCGGCGATCGCAGCAATAAGGTTAACTGAGAGAGCACCAGCTCCTCTACCTCAGACGCTGGAATTCGTACAGGGCTACTTTGTTTTTCCCTGCGTTTCTTGATTACAGCTTGGGAGACATAGTATCGGTAGCGCCGTCCTTTTTTCGTAGCATGCGACGGTGTGAAGCGATGGCCTTGTGAGTCATAAAGAAGGCCCATCAGCAAGCTCTGATCGGTCGCTCTCGGCCGCTTCCGGGGCGCCTGGAGATTGGACTTGAACTGTGCCTGCACTTGGTCCCACATCTTTTGATTAATGATCGCAGCGTGCTGGCCAGGGTAGGATGCTTTCTTGTGAGTGATCTCGCCTAGATAAATCCGGTTGTGCAGGATCAGATAGAGAGCGCCACGAGAGTACGTCACTCCTCCCGAAACTCTTCCTGTGCGGCTCATTCGCTTCTTGCTCAGAATTCCTGCTTGTTCTAGATGCTCTTGCAGTTTTGTGACACACCCCAGTTTCAGGTACAGCCGATAGATCTCTCGCACGTGTTCTGCTTCGGCTGGATTTACGACAAGATGCCGGTCGTCAAGGTCATAACCAAGCGGGACCACACCGCCCATCCACATGCCCTTTCGCTTCGAAG
>DATJUD010000111.1:0-23329 GCA_035502695.1 Acidobacteriaceae bacterium | reverse complement strand
AAATTTCCATCGCTTCTGGTCAGTGCGCCATCCTGTTCCGTTTGCGAAAGGGATGGATGCCTCGACGGCGCTGGGCATGTTTCTGGCGATCTGCATTGCGCAGTCGGGATCATTGTTTGCAGCGGATGCGTGGCACGATATTACCTTTGTAGCCGCGGAAGTGAAGAATCCGGCGCGCAATCTGCCGCTGGCACTTGGCATTGGAACCTCATCGGTGATCGTGCTGTACCTGCTGGCGAACGTTGCGTACCTTTGCACGCTGCCGTTAAGCGCGATTCAACATGCGCCTGCCGATCGCGTGGCGACGGCGGCATTGCAAAGTATTTATCCCTACGCAGGGGCGGCGTTGATGGCGATCGCCATCATGGTTTCCACCTTTGGCACCGTAAATGCGATGACACTGGCAGGAGCAAGAGTGTTTTATGCGATGGCGCATGATGGACTTTTCTTTCGCCGCGCGGGCCGATTGAATCGCGCTCGCGTTCCCGGTTGGGGATTGGCGATTCAGGGAATCTGGACCGTGTTTCTGGTGTTGCCCCGCACGTGGAATCCAATCACCAAGCAATACGGAAACCTGTACAGCAATTTGCTGGATTATGTGATTTCCGCAGCGCTGTTGTTCTATATTCTTACGATCAGCGGGGTGATTCGGTTGCGGATCAAGCGGCCGGATGCGAATCGACCGTATCGCGTGTGGGGTTATCCATGGCTGCCGTTGCTGTACATTGCAGGCGGCAGCGTGATTGTGGTGGTGCTGTTCATGTATCGCCCGGCGACAACATGGCCGGGGCTGGTGATTGTTGCCGCGGGCGTTCCTATCTATGCGGCGATGCGCTGGCGGAATAAATCTGGCGCAGGTCTTTCTTAGCGCGGCGCGATCAGGACTTCGCGCCCAGCCTCCAAAGGATCTGACGCAACATGCCGAGCCAAGTAGTGACGTCTTCGCTTGAGAGCTGCATCCGTCGCAGCATACGGCGAATATCCTCTTCCTTCGACCCAGCGGATTGCGCGTCCATGTAATTGCTGGAGCGCAGAGTTTCTATCAGCACTGCGGTGAGGCGCTCCACTTCTTCCGCTGAAGTGCGAGGCTTGTCTGTGATAGGGAATGGTGCAGTTGAATTGCGTGCGAGTTCATACAGACAGACCGCAACCGCCTGACCCAGGTTCATGGATTTTTGTTCGTCGCCGGTGGGAATATGCATCAGCCAATGGCAATGGCTGAGATCCTCGTTTGATAATCCGACTTTCTCTGAGCCAAATAAAATTGCGACGCGCGAGGGATGGTCTGGAGGCGCGGCGAGTTCTTGCAGGATCAAAGGCGCGCCATCCTTCAATAGATGGAGAGGGTGTTGCAGTTGTCGATGGCGAATGGCGGTCGTTCCCACGACGAGCGTGCAGTCTGCAACAGCTTCGGCGAGAGCTGAAAAAGCTTTGGCATCTGTCAGCACAGAGGATGCTCCGACGGCGGAGCGAGCCTCGCGAAACGCGGGATCGTATGGCTGCACCAGGCGCAGATGATGGAAGCCGAAGTTGCACATGGCGCGCGCTGCCGCCCCGATGTTCAGAGGGTTTCGCGTCGATACCAGAATGATGCAAAGACGATCGGGATCTATGCTTCCAGGCATGAAGCCCTAGTGTAGAACGCGCGTCACTCCATTTCTATCTCCGGTCGGAGACGGTTGAGCGAGACGAAAGCGATCCAATGGTTGGCGATTGGGAGCCGGGAGCGAATCGCGTAGAAACACGAATGCATCGTCTCCACGATATGCCAGAATTCCCTGGCTCCCATGGTCGCCATGATCAATATGCAGAAACTTGTGTGGTCCGTGTACGTTCGAACGCTACTGATGCTAGACAAAGGTCGGCATCCCGCTAGACTGTGGTATCAGTCGTTGGGGCTGCGCAAAACGACCTGAAGGTTCATCGGTACGGAGTAGGGCGAGTTGTCGAGAGTGCCTGGCTGGAAGCGGTATTGCTTGACGCCTTCCAGGACGGTGCGATTCATCGTGGGGCTGTTTGAACTCACGATGGAGAGGTTGACCGGCTTGCCTGTGGGATCGACGGTGAAATGAACGACGACGATTTTGTCGGCCGGGTCGGCATCGCCAGCCCACTTGATGTTGGCGGAGTGAATCAACTTAGGAGCGACAATTCCATCGGAAACGCGAACAGGCGCTGAGGTGGAGGTGATGGAGGAATCGTTGCGGGGCGTGGCGGAGTTGGTGGGTTGGACGAGTCTGGACATTTCGGCAGGAGGGCTGGTTTGGGCAGGCGGGCTGGTTTGGGCAGGCGGGCTGGCCTGCGCGAGCAGGAGTATCGGGGACAGCACGAATGTAGACGTAACAATTTTACGTATCATGGGTAGCTTCTCCAAGGGCAAATGTGCCCGTCACCAAAATAGACCAAAATAATAATAATTGTCAATAGGAATTGCTTCGACGATTCTATCCTCTTATCTTTCAGGTATTTGTGTTGCGCGGCTTTTTGTCAAAAGCGCATTTTCCAGTCAAAAAAAGTGGAAAACAGCGAGTCTTTTCGCATGATTATTTGCGGATGCGCCAGGCGACGAAATCTCTGAATCCGATAGAGTTACTTCAATCGCGAACGAGAAATCCACAGCTCCGCGAATGGGAACCTGTCGCGGTGGTTGGTCTGATGTTTTCACGGGATATTCACAAGAGAAATCGCAGCGGCACATTTCGATCGAGCCGCACCGCGAGTTGCGGGCAGAGAGTTGGGATGGTTGTGGGAGGCGAGATGGGTGAACAAATTCGCAAACGGCGACTTGGAGAGGACATGAAGCGGTGCTGCGTGCTGGGTCTGGTTTTACTTTTTTGCGGAGTGAGTTTTGCGACGACACCGGCGCCGATGAGTGCGCCACGCCAGGCAAAACTTGCGGAGTTGACGGGACAGTTGCGGCTCGGAGCGGAGTATTTTCTGAATCGCACCGACACCCAAGCGTATGTCGAAAAGCAATTCGAATTGATGCATGCGACGGGGTTGACGGTGGTGCGGATTTTTGTGATCTGGGACGATGTGGAACGAGTGCCGGGGGTGTGGGATTTCAGCCATTACGACTGGATCTATGATGCGGCGGCGAAAAACGGAATCCAGATTGCGGCGACGTTGTGTCCAGAAGATCCGCCAGGATGGGTGGGGAAGACAACGTTCTATCACAACCGTGTCAACCTGAACGATCCGGCAAACCGCGCCGCGGCGGAAGTTTATTTAAAGAAGGTTGTGGGGCGGTATAAGAATAATCCTGCGCAAGGCGCATGGCTATTGATGAATGAGCCCGCGAAGTACGATACCGAGCCGACGACGTTTCACGCTTTTGGAGACTGGCTGCAGGCGAAGTATGGGACTGTGGGGAATTTGAATCGCGTATGGTTTCATCCGCTAAAGCAGTTTTCAGATGCATCCATTACCGACGCGCAGCTGAAGAATTACTGGACCGACTATAAGGCCGTGATCGACTGGAGAGCCTTCAACGTCGACAACCTGATTTGGGTGCTGGGTTGGGTGAAGCAGCAGGTGCTGGCGATCGATCCGAATCATCCTGTGCACTTTAATGTGACGCGTCCGATTGGTGACGCGGCGGGACAGGATGCGTGGATGGAGAAAAAGCTCCAGGACATTGTGGGCGTGTCGATGCATTGGACGATGAAGTCCACAACGCCGGAAAAAGACTACGGCGAACTCTATGCCTATCGGATGGACCTGATGGCGGGCGCCAGCATTGCGAAGCCGAAGAAGCCGCTGTGGGTGACGGAGTTGCAGGGCGGTCCGGTGGCGTATACGGGCGCATTCGCGTTGACCGAGACGCCGGGGGATTTGACGCGCTGGGTATGGGACTCGTATGGCGCGGGCGCTCGTGCGGTGATCTTCTGGCTATGGAATCCGCGCGTGACCGGGACGGAGGCGGGGGAGTGGTCGCTGGTGAGCCTCGATGGAGTTCCGTCGGTGCGCGTGCCGGCGGTGAAAGCGATTGCGGAGACGCTCGAGAAAAATCCGTGGATGAACCAGGCGCATCCGCAGCCGGCGACGGTTGCGATCCTCTATAACCGCGAGGCGCAAGTGCTGATCAGCCTGGACGGAAGGGCGCAGCATCGCCAGGACGAAGTAGAAGATTCGTTGCGCGGCTGTTATCTAGCGCTGCATCGCGCGCATGTCCCGACAGATTTTGTCGATCTGGATCAATTGAAGCGCGATGAGCTGCAGAAGTATGACGTGCTGTACATTCCGTATTCCTACGCGCTGGATGATGCGGCAATTGCGGCTTTGAAGAACTACGTGCGCCAGGGGGGCACACTGTGGGCAGATGGATTGACGGGATGGAAGGACGCGATCGGAACGATTCGGCCAACGATCCCCGGAGGACTGACGGATTTGTTTGGTGTGGAGGCAACGGATTTGGATCCAATGCAGCCGGATCATCCCTACTCAGTGACAGCGGAGAATGAAGAGGGCGGAGAATTGTGGAAGCTGCCATTGGAGTTGAAAGGCGCCGAAGTGGTTCTGCGTACGCCGGACGGAAAACCGTTTGAGGTGAAACACAGTTTCGGCAAAGGGCAGGTGTTCTATTTTGAGTCAGCGGTATCTCTGGCGTATGACATGCGATTCAATCCGATTGTGCAGCAGTGGATCGTGGCGCCTTCGCTGGCGGACGAGAGTCATCAACAGGTCTTGCTGACGCAGGGCTCGCGAGAAATCATGTTTCGCGGGATGGTGCAGCCGGATGGGCTTGGCGCCGTGTTGACCAACTGGGGCGATGCGCAGAAGGCAGTCGTCAGCTTTCTGGGCGACTACAACGTTGTCGATACAATGACGGGAGAGAGGGTACCTGTGACGGAGGAGAATGGCCGCACGCTGGCCACGGTGAACATAAAGGCAGGGGCGGTCACAATCCTCAAAGCGACAAAATCTAAATAAAGAAGAATCGCCAGCATTATCCAATCGACGATGAAGTCAAACTATGACAAATTCCCCCTGGTGCAGGTGACGCCGCGGGACGAGGATTGCGCTGCCGATTGGCAGGCGATTGCTGATGCGGTGAAGCCGGCGGTGAGCGGTCGTGATCGGGCTGTATTGGTGATCGAGTGTTATCCCGGTGTGGATGTTGCAGAAATCGAACGCCAGCTGGTGTCGCGATTGCAGCCGGATGCTGTGGTGCGAGCGGCGGATGCGCTGAAAGGCGCGAGCGAGCTGGAAGTGCAATTTGCAGACACGTTAGGTGATGATCCAGTGTTTGCGAAAATGCGGCCGTGGACAATTGCGGATTTCCTTTCGGCGGAGCGGGTCGAGAAGTTGCGGGCGGAAATACAAGCTCACGCCATGGGTTTAATGGTTGTGCTGGGAACGGGCGCGGTGCAGATTGCGCAGGCGTGGGAGGTTCTTGTCTACGCAGATCTGACGCGATGGGAAATTCAGCGACGACAACGAGCGCACGAGATTGGCAACCTGGGCGCGGATAATGCCAGCGCGCCGGCGCGAGAACTCTACAAGCGTGCGTTCTTTATCGACTGGCGGGTTGCGGATCGGGTTCGACAGGAAATTTTCGAGAAGATCGATTTTTTTCTTGATACGAACATTCCAGAAAATCCGCGAATGATTGCGGGCGAGCTTTATCGGATGGGTTTGAAAAAAACTTGTGCGCGCCCGTTCCGGGTGGTGCCATTTTTCGATCCCGGACCGTGGGGTGGGGAATGGATGCGACGTCATTTCGATTTGCCGAAGGAGCCGCCGAATTTCGCGTGGTGTTTCGACTGCGTTCCGGAAGAGAATAGTCTGCGATTGGGCTTTGGCTCGCGGACGGTGGAATTGCCGGCGTTGACATTGGTGCATCAACATCCAGAGGAGCTGCTGGGGGCAGAGATTTTCGAGCGATTCGGCGCGGAGTTTCCGATTCGGTTTGATTTTCTCGACACGGTGGGTGGTGGCAATCTTTCGCTGCAGGTGCATCCTCTGACTGAATTCATTCGCGAAAAGTTCGGGCTGACGTATACACAGGACGAAAGCTACTATCTGATGGATGCGGAACCGGGGGCGGTGGTCTACCTCGGGGTGAAGGAAGGGATCGATCGCGCGGAGATGGAGCGGGATTTGCGTGTGGCGCAGACCGGGAAAAAATCTTTTCCTGCAGAGAAATATGTGAACACATGGCCGGTTGAAAAGCATTCGCATGTTTCCATTCCGGCGGGAACGATTCATTGTTCCGGAAAGAATGGGATGGTGCTGGAGATCAGTGCCACGCCGTATATTTTTACCTTCAAGCTGTGGGATTGGGATCGTCTGGACCTGGACGGCAAGCCGCGGCCGATCCATTTGGACTATGGCATCGCGAATATTCAGTGGGACCGGACGACGGAGTGGGTGCGACAGAACCTGGTGAATCCGGTGCGGGAAATTGCGAGCGGGCCAGGATGGCGTGAGGAGTCGACGGGGCTGTACAAATCGGAATTCATTGAGACACGTAGGCACTGGTTCACGGCGCCGGTCGAGCACGATACGCAGGGAAATCTAAACGTGCTGAACCTGGTGGAAGGCGAGCAGGTTGTAGTGGAGAGCCCGACGCAGGTATTCGAGCCGTTCGCGGTGCATTATGCGGAGACGTTTATTGTGCCGGCTACAGTGGGGAAATATCGCATTTCGCCAGTTGGAGAAGCTACGTCGCCGTTGGCGACCATCAAGGCGTATGTGCGTGCTGCCGCGCCGAGCGAGCGGTAACTGAGGCCGTTGAGGCGGCGTCGGTGAGCAGCGGGATCGCTCCCAGGATCCCGGCGTCATTGCCTAATGCGGCGGGAAGAATTCTCACGGGTCCGCTGGGTATCCAGGAATATCTATTGGCGTAGTCGCGGATGTAGGGAAGAATGATGTCGCCGCTGCGCATGACGCCGCCGCCAAAGACAACCAACTCCGGCCCGTAGGCATGGATCAGGCCGACGGTGCCGCAAGCCCATACGTGCAGGCAGCGATCGCGCACTCCAATGGCGACGGAGTCGCCTTCGCGAGCCAACTCAAATAGTGCGCGAAAGTCGATGCGATCGAGTGTGGCGAGACGACTCTGTTCAAACCCAGGCCACTCGCGGGCGATCAATGGCAAGGCCCATCCGGAGGCTTCGGCTTCCATACATCCAAAGCCGCCGCAGGTACATTTTCTACCGGTAAATAGAGCGGGAATATGGCCGCCGAGGCAACCACCCTGCACCTGTTTGGTGCGATAGACTTTACCGCCAGCCATCGCTGCGCCGCCAATGCCGGTGCCGAGGGTGACCATCACAACATCGTCTGCGCCCTTCGCCGCGCCGGCATACCATTCGCCGAGAAGGGCCATGCGGGCGTCGTTTTCAAGCACGAAAGGAAGGCCGAAATCTCGAAGGGCCCAGGCGGGAAGGTCGATTGCAGGAGAGTCCTCAAATTTTCCGTTGGTGGAGACAACGCGGCCGGTCGTTCCATCCACCATTGCGGCGCAACCCATGGCGACACCGATGCATTCTTCAACCGGGATACTCAGCTTGGCAAGCATGTCGTAGACGATGGCTTTGAAGCGAGGAAGAAGCGGCAGAAGTTCGCCACCGGGGTCGACGGAAATTTCCTGCGACATGAGGATGGTTTTATCCTCCACAATCGCGACGGTAACGTGGGAACCCCCGAGATCAAGGGAAATGGCTTTCATGGTGTACCTAGAAGCGAAGTTACGGAAAAATCCGGAAAGTTCAGCATACTCGAAATTCGCAGAACCGAGGCGGCAGTCGGTAAAAGCGATTTTTTTCTTTGCGCTTCTACGAATCTGACGAGCAAAGAAAAGCCGGGAACCCGTAAGGATTCCCGGCAGTAGCAGGGCAAGCTTTTAGAAATCGTACCGAAGGGAGAATTGCTGTTTGCGCGTCTGAACCAGGGACGAGCTATAGATACCGAAACCGGCTCCGCTGGTGACCGACGCATTCAATCCGCCGTATTTGCTGATCGGACTGGTGTCGAAACGGGAAGAGTTGGTCACGTTGAAGACCTCCCAGTCAAAGCGCAGCGTCTGGTTACGGTAGACCTTCCATATCTTCGACAATCCCGCATCCTGTTCGAAATAGCCGTCGCCGCGGAAGGCGTTGCGACTTCCACCTTCTCCCGGATAGGGGTAGCGCAGAGGATAACCGGTGGCGATGCCGTTGTTGAGCAGGTTGGGATTGTCAAAGACCTCCGGCAAGCCGCCAGCAACCAAATGCTTGCGAACTTTGATCGGGCCAGTGACGACGGCAGGAGTTTCCTGCTGATAATTCGTCGCGTAGGCGAGCGGAGGGACGACGGTGAAGGGCAGACCGCTGGACCAGCGGGTGATGCCGGAGAGCGTCCAGCCACCGATGAAGGTATTAACGACACGATTGACCTCCGATGCATACCTCATACCGCGTCCAAAGGGAAGCTGGTAGATGAAGTCGCCGGTCAGCAGATTACGGATGTCGTAATCCGAGGAAGCGAGGTTCGTCTTGGGGTTGAAGCTGTTGGTGATGAAACCGAAGCTGTTGGTGGTGAACTCGCTGGAACGTTCCACATCGGACCCGATGTCGATCGCATGGGAGAGGGTATAGCTGAAGTTGAAGGAGAGGCCGACGTTAGTGACTTTGCGCGCCGTGAGTTCCACAGCGTTATAGCTGCTGGTCCCGATGGAGGACCAAGCATAGAGGGAAGAGAACTGTCGTTGATAATAGCGCGTCGTAACATTGCCGTTGGCGTCGATGAAAGGGCCGCAACCTAAACCACCCTGGCTGGGTTGGCAATAGGCGTCGAGCTGCACCAGGGCGAAGGAGTCGTTGCCGACCACCGCCTGGGGCTGGTAGATGTTGGTATAGATATTCTGGGTGGCGCTCAGTCCTCCGTAGGCCAGATAGGGGAACATATCCTCCCAGTATGGGATGGGCTGAACTGTGGTGGCGCCAGCATAGGTGGCAATGGACAACTGCTTGGCCGCCTGAAAGTAATCCATTCCCGATTTTGGGTCGACCAGATCCAGCGGCTCGGCCAGATCCAGTTGCTGTAGCAGGTGTCGACCGAAGGTACCGACGTAGTCCCCTTCCAAGGAAAATCCATGGGACAGTTCCCGCTGCACGGAAAAGTCGAAGGCAATCGTATAGGGGGTCTTGATTTGGCTGTCGACGCCCCAGTCAATGCCTAGCCCGGTATTGACATTGTTGGGCGGCGTGTAAGGGTAGGTGATGACAGACGGGATATTGACTCCGAGCAGCGGCGGAACTGCGGTGAGGCTGGTAAAGCGCGGCGCATTGTCCACCCCATACTGACCGGCTGGATTGGTAATCGCGGTGGTCAGACCGAAGGACCCCTCACTGGCGAAGGTGTCCACAATCCCCGCTCCAAAGTGGTCATAGTACATACCGGCGCCCACGCGGATGGTGGTTTTGTTGTCCGGAGCGACGACCAACGCGATGCGGGGGGCGAAATTTGTCTTCTGCATGGTCCAATAGGAAGGCTTGCCATTGGCATTGCCGGACGGCGCAAAGGACAGGTCAGGCTGATCCGTAATGCCCTGGTACATCGCGTTCACGCGATTCACAAACCACTGGTGGGTGTCGACGGTTGGCTGGACCTGTTGACCATGGGTTTCATACGGAGGCTGCAATAGCACCTGACGGAGGCCGATGGTTAAGGTCGCATTGGGATAGATTCTCCATTGGTCCTGGATGTACCACTCGAATTCTTTGTTGTAGAAGTTCAAGCTGACAGGGGCGCCCACCCCATTCGTGGTCCCGGTCTTGCCGCCGGGTTGAACGGTAAAGTTGAACTGACCTTGAATGAAAGGGATCAGGCCGACCATCATCCCCACATATTGGCTGTAGAGGGTGGCGTCGCCGGAATCGACCGGCGGCTGGCCGAAGGCACCGGGGTCGAGGTCGCCACCCGTGTCCGCAATTGCTCCTCCTGTGTTCAGCCATTGAATATTCCCGTCGGCGTAGCCGTACGAGGTGGCATTGGAACTGGAGTAGTTGGTGATGAGACGCACGTCTCCGCCAAACGTGATGGAGTGATTCCCGTGCGACCAACTCACGTTGTCGATAAAGTTCTGCACCGGGACATGCACAATGGTGGTGCAGGTTTCAGCAGTGGGCGTGGACAAGGTGCGAAAGAACTGAACATAAGCGCCGCAATCCGTTCCGGCCTGGCTGTATCCCTGGCGGATATAGCCGTAGCGAAAATCGTTGACCAGGTTGTTCGTGATTTCCCAGGTATCGCCGACGCCAAGGCCCTTGCTGTTGTCGCGAACGACATAGCTAGGGGGCTGGCCGGGGAACTGGACCGGGTCGTCGGTGGTGTCGTCCTGGAGATTGCCGCGAAAGAATAACTGATGGTGGGGGACGGGGTTCCAATCCAGGCGGACGATGGAGGTGTTTAGGTTCTGAGGGTTAGCCGATGAGAAGCTGTAGGAGCCGGTGTTCAGACCATCGCCCAGCGCCGCGCCGTTGGCGGTTGGGTACAAAGCCAACATGGTGAGGATATTGGGATCGACTCCCGCACCCCAGGGACAGGTGCCATTGCCGGAGCAGAGCGGATCGGTGGCAGCGATCTGTGCGGGAGTCTGGGTGACGTTCACGCCGTTGCTGGTGTATATAATGTTGCCGGCTTTCTCGGAGTCGGTGGGGGTCTGTTGCGTCACCTGGGCATTTTCGCGAATGTGCGAGGCTTCGTAATTTCCAAAGAAGAAGAGCTTGTTCCTCTTGATGGGACCACCCAAGTCGGCTCCGTAGGTGTTGCGGATATATTCCCCGGGTTTATTCGGCAGTCCGCTGGAAAGTTGGGCATTCTTGTTGAACCAGTCGTTCGAAGCGGTGTCGGTGTTGCGGTTGTATTCGTAGGCCGCACCATGGAATTGGTTCGTACCGCTCTTGGTGACCTGGTCGACCTGGGCTCCAGCGGAGCGGCCCTGGTTGGAGTTTGCCAGGCCGGTGACAACGCGAAAGTCGTCAATGGAATCCAGGGTTTCGCGCAATACACCGGTAAATGCCGTGCCCAGCCTCTGGTTGTTATCGTCCAGACCGTCCATGGTAATGTTGTCCTGGTCCGATCGAACTCCGTTGACGGTGCCGGATCGGCTGTCGCTGCCGGCGGTGTCATTGGTGCCTACATCGGCTTGATGGCCCAAGTACAGCACACCGGGCTGCAGGCTCAGGAGGTCAGGAACATTGCGGTCGATCATCGGCAATTGCTGTATTGTGCGATTGCTGATGGCATTGCCCAGGGTGGCGTCGGTGGCGTTGAGGGTCTCCGTTTCCGCGGACACGTTCACGGTTTGCGTGAGGGCCTGGACGGACATTTTGAACGGAATCGTGGCCGGTTTACTGACCAGGAGGGTGCCGACCTTGCTTTGATCAGCAAAGCCTTTGGCGCTGACGGTGACAGTCCACGTGCCTGAGCTCAACTGCACGAATCGATACGCGCCGCGCGTATCCGTAGTAGTGGTCAGGGTCTGACCGGTGGCGGCGCGGGTAATGGTCACAGTGGCTCCGGGCAGAACGCTACCACTTGGATCGGTGACCACGCCGTTCAGCGAGGTGGTGGCTTGCTGTGCGAGCGATGTGAACGGAAGAAAGAAAAATACCATCGCCACTACGGCCAGAGTGGCCGCGAAGATTTGCTTTTTCATCGCCTACCTCCCAAATTGCTTGCAAAAGATTCAGCCATGACAACAAGAACCAATGCTTGAGGGAGCCAGCTACCGAGTGCTTCCAGCGGTGTGGCTTCGAACTTGTTCGACCTACAGGGCGCGTGCAGTGTTTGAGGCGGAGATCGATACGGTTGGCCGGCACGAAACCTCGACCGGGTCCCCCGACTCTGAGGGAGTTTTGAAAAGTATGTAAATAAAACTGCTTAACGTCAAGGAAAAAAGCCAAGCGAACGAATTTCTAAAAAGATTGGAGCAAGATTTTGGTGTCGGCTGGCGAATGCAGTGGCGAATCTGCGGGCTAAGTGTCGTGGGATCGCATTGTCGTTTGGTGCCGCGGATGGCGATTGACAATGCCGAGTGAGCGAGCACGAAAATTGACATTTCATTCGAGCCTCTCGACAATGACAACCAAACATGCACCGAGATGCAGTGCGTCTCGAGATGGCTGATGCCAAAGGAGAATCGTGCGGCAGCATAAGCAGCTGAATCCATCTTTGTTTCTACTCAAGATCGACTGTTTTGCGCCCGCTGTACTCCTCTTGGTTCTATCCGCAGCTATTTTTCCTATTGCCGCTGTCTCGCAAAATAGGCAGAGCAATACGTCGAGCCGACCCTGGATGCGACGTTCGCTGACGCCGGAACAGCGTGCCGATCTGCTGCTGCATGCGATGACGCTGGACGAAAAGATCACCATGGTGCACGGAGTGGACCCGATGCCCATCCACGGATACGTGGGTTACGTTCCGGGAAATACCAGGCTAGGTATTCCGGCGCTGCGCTTGGCCGATGGTCGAGCGGGAGTGGGAAATGGCGCCAAAGATGTGACGATGCTGCCCGCTCCCATTGCGGCTGCGTCAAGCTGGGATACGAATCTGCTGCGCAAGTTTGGAGAGGTGCTGGGCAACGAGGAGTGGGGCAAGGGCACGAACGTCGCACTGGCGCCATCGATCGACGTGGTGCGGGTCCCAGAGTGGGGAAGGACATTTGAGAGCTACGGCGAGGATCCATACTTCAACGGACAGATGGCGATTGCGGAGATCCAGGGTATCCAGAGCCAGGGCCCAATTGCCGACGCGAATATGTACCTGACGATGAACCAGGAGGACAATCGGTTCAAAGAGAATTCAATCGTCGACCGTAGGACCTTACATGAGATATATCTGCCGCCGTTCGCAGCGGCGATTGAAGAAGGCCACGTAGGCACTGTCATGTGTGCTTACGTGAAGACGGATGACAGTTACTCCTGCGAAAATCCGTATCTGCTGACCACGCTACTTAGAAAGCAGCTTAAATTTCAGGGCTGGGTGATGAGCGATTGGGGAGCGACCCACTCAACGGTGGCTTCTGCGAACGCTGGGCTCGATCAGGAGATGCCCGACACAAAATACTATGGTGCCGCGTTGAAGGCGGCGATTGCGGATGGACGGGTCAGTGTGGCGACTCTGGACGAGCATGTGCGGCACATCCTAGTCACCATGTTTCGCTTTGGACTTTTCGACAAGCCGCAAACTGGAACCTGGAACTCGTATGTTCGCACGCCGCAGCACGCCGCATTCGCTCTACGAGCGGCTGAGCAAGGCACGGTGCTGCTAAAGAACACGGACGGGCTGCTGCCGCTGTCTGATGGCGAGTCGATTGCGGTGATTGGTGTGGCCGGGGGAGCGAAACCGAAGGCCTCCGGCGGTGGTAGTTCCGGGATGATTGCGCCGTACGTGATCAGTCCCGTGGATGGGATTCGCAAGAGGCTTGCGGGGCAGGCGCAGCTTTCGTACGCCGATGGGAGTGATCCGGCGAAGGCGGCCGATATTGCGAAGGCGGCAAAAGTAGCGATTGTATTTGTTAATACGGACGACTCGGAAGGGCGAGACCGGCCGAATCTGGAACTGCCGAATCATCAGGACGAGCTAGTCGAGGCGGTAGCAGCCGCCAATCCAAACACAATTGTAGTTCTGAACACGGGAGGGCCGATTCTGATGCCGTGGATCGACAAGGTCAGAGGACTAATCGAGGCATGGTATCCAGGGCAGGAGGATGGGGACGCGATCGCCGCCATCCTATATGGAGACGTCAATCCATCCGGCAAGCTACCGCTGACTTTTCCTCGAACAGCGGACGAGATCCCGACGAGCACCGCTGCGCAATGGCCAGGAGTCAATGGGAATTCGACTTATAGCGAGAAGCTTGATGTAGGCTATCGCTGGTACGATGCGCATCACGTGCGACCTCTATTTCCATTCGGTTATGGGTTGTCGTATACGACCTTCAAGTTAAGTAACTTGCGAGTTACTCCAGCAAAGATAACTGGGATGGATCCAAGGACGAACGTGCAAGTCGACTTACAGGTGAAGAATACCGGGAAGCGTGAAGGAGCGGAGGTCGTCCAGGTATATATGGAGCAGCCGGAGAAGAATGGGGAACCACCGCGTCAGCTGCGGGCGTTCACTAAGGTCGATCTGCAAGCTGGCCAGAGCCAGTCGGTATGTTTAAATCTAAATTCGCGGTCATTCTCGATTTATGACCCGGATCTTCACGCGTGGAATACGCCCAGCGGTAACCACAAGATTCTGGTTGGAACTTCTTCGAGAGACTTACCGTTACAGCGGAATATTGTAGTCACGGACCACGGAATGCAGGACTAACTAAGATGGCGCGGGGTGGTATGAGAAGAACTCGGTTGAGAAGTTCGCACGAAGTGAATTATGACGTATACGCAGCGTCGGTCCGATATTTCTCCGGGTTGGTTCTGGTTCTCCTCACAGCAATATATGGCTGGGCACAGGTTGCACCTCCGACGGTAAAAATTGCAGTTGACTGGAACATGACTGTACTGGTGTCGCGGTCCACGCCTACCTTTCAGGTGGTTGTGAATCCAATGCTGGAGCGAGGCTCGCCTATTCACGACGCGGCGTTCGACGCGATTCACCAGTTAGGTGCGGAGTATGTGCGATATGTCCCATGGCTTCCGTATCCACGGCTGGCGGTTGCCGAGTTGGAGCCACCCACACCGACAGGTACCTCGTGGAACTTCAGTCTGATTGATCCGATGGTGGAAGATTTTATGGGAGCGCAGTCCGGCCACAGAACTGTCATGAATTTCAGCACTATTCCAGCGTGGCTATTCAAGACTCCCAAGCCGGTGACCTATCCAAAGGATCCAAATCAAGTGTTCTGGAATTACACGCAGGGTACTGAATTAGTGGACCCAAGCGGAAAAGCCCTGGGCGATTACTATGCGCGACTCGTCAGTTGGTATACGCGGGGTGGATTTACCGACGAAAACGGGAAGTTTCACGCGTCGACCCATCATTACAAGTTTCCGGTATGGGAAGTATTCAACGAGGTCGATTTCGAACATAACACTACGCCGGAACAATATACGGCTCGATACGACGCGGTAGTTCGTGCGATTCATGCAGTTAGTCCAGATACAAAGTTCATGGGCCTGGCACTGGCGGCTCCGTCGGACGATCCGAAGTGGTTCGAATACTTCCTGAACCATGCGCACCATCAGCCTGGAATTCCGCTCGACTATATTTCGTACCACTTCTATGCGTCGCCGGTTCCTGGAGAGACGATCAACGATTGGCAATACACCTTCTTCAACCAGGCTGACCGTTTCCTGACGACGGTGCGATTTGTCAATCAAATCCGCGATCGGCTCTCGCCGGAGACCAAGACGGATACAGATGAGCTAGGCGTGATTCTGCCGAACGATAACAACCAGGTTGCGGATGCGAGCGGATATGTTCGCTCTATCCCCAAAGGATATTGGAATGCGGCCGGCGCGCTGTATGCCTACCTTTATATCAACCTGGCAAAGTTGGGCGTAGATGTAATCGGGGAGTCGCAGTTAGTGGGATATCCCTCGCAATATCCCAGCGTCAGCATGATTGATTGGGTGAATGGAAAGCCGAATGCTCGTTATTGGGTGCTGAAGCTGATCAAGGATAATTTTCATCCTGGAGACAAGATTCTTGAGACAACCGGCGATTCTTCCGCCGGGGTGACGGCGCAAGCCTTCGATACGGCGACGGGACGAAAGCTGTTACTGGTGAATCAGCGGAATCGAAGTATCGAAGTCACACTTCCACTAAATTCTGGGCAGGCGGAGAGTTCCACTGTGGATGAAGCGAGCGGCGAAGCCGAACCACGGACTGCAGCGGTAACTGGGCCGTCAATTCAGTTAGCCCCGTTTGCAGTGTCGGTAGTTCGGTGGACAAAGGAGTAGGGGAAAGATGCAACGAGTTGCGTTTTGCCTGCGATTGATGATGAAGAAGCTGATGTATGTTTTGTTGGTCCTGGTGGTGGGTGCGATGCCTGCCGTGGCGGCGGATGCGGGAACGTTTACCAGCGTTCGGTCATCGAAGGATGTTGCGCTGGAAACAAATCCTAAGTCGACATTCTGGCAGGGAAGCGATCCGATCTTCATCGTCAACGATAACTGGGGGAAGCCTGTTCCCGGTTATCGGACTGAAGTTTTCTCGCGCTGGACGAAGGACAACCTGTATCTGCTGTATGTGTGTCCGTATGAGAAGCTGCATTTGAAGCCGAATCCGAGTACGACGACGGAGACAAACCAGTTGTGGAATTGGGACGTGGCGGAGATATTTATCGGTTCGGATTTTCAGAATATTCACCGGTATAAGGAATTTGAAATCTCGCCGCAGGGAGAGTGGGTTGATTTGGATATTAACCTTGATAGCCCGCACCACGAAGAGGGCTGGAAATGGAACTCGGGGATTCAGGTGGAGGCGAGGATCGATCGGAAGCATAAGATCTGGTACGGCGCGATGAAAATTCCGATGGCAGCGATTGATCCGCAACCTGCGCATGCGGGAACCATGTTTCGGGTGAATCTTTTCCGGATGCAAGGACCGCCGGGCGAGCAGAAATCACTGACGTGGCAGCCCACGATGAAGGCGACATTCCACGTGCCGGAGCATTTTGGATGGATGGTGCTGGCCGATCGTCGCTAGAGCGTGCAGTTGATTGTCAGTTGGTGGGACCCGCACTGATTGATCAACCAGGTACGATGGCTCGCAAATCCGCACACGTCACCCTCTCTGCAAGCAAACTAGATGGTGATGACCAAGCAGCGAACGATGCAGGGCGGTCATGCCGTCCGCGCGCAACTTCCGAAAGGGCCGAGTGGGCGAGCGTTGTGCCGCTGGTGCGGGCTGGAAGTCCAGGGGCGGCGGCATACATTTTGCAGCGACTGGTGCGTGCATGAATGGCGGCTGCGGACGGACCCCGGCTATCTGCGCGAACAGGTCTTTGCGCGTGATCGCGGCCGCTGCGCACTATGCCACATCGATTCAGTGGAAGCATTTCACCGGCTGAAGCGCGCTCGCGGGGCAAATCGGAGAACTATGTTGGCGTATTGGGGATTGAAGTCGGTGAATCGGAGGAGCCTGTGGGATGCCGATCATATTTTGCCGGTGTGCGAGGGCGGTGGCGAATGCGATCTGGAAAATATTCGCACCTTATGTCTGGCTTGCCACAAGGATGAAACCTACCGATTGCGGCTGCGCTTGCGGAAGCTGGCGAAGGTCGCAAGCTGAGGCGAAGTAAAGCGCCAATATGTAATCGGCGTCATGACGGTTTCGCGCGCTACTGATCGCACGTCCATTTCATCTACTACAGCTTGTAGGCGACCTTGGCCAAGCGATAGGCAAGATCGAGCGCGACCTCGTGCGCTTCGTCTTCGTGCAGGCGATGATCGGCGACCAGGGTTGCGAGATAGGCGCAATCCACACGGCGGGCCACGTCGTGACGCGCAGGGATGGAGAGGAACGCGCGCGTGTCGTCGTTAAATCCAACGGTGTTGTAGAAGCCCGCGGTTTCTGTGGTCAGCTCGCGAAAGCGTCGCATACCTTCGGGGCTGTCGTAGAACCACCAGGGCGGACCGAGCTTCAGGCAAGGATAATGGCCGGCAAGCGGGGCGAGCTCGCGGCTGTACGTGGACTCATCGAGGGTAAACAGGATGATGGTCAGGTTCGACTCATTGCCGACGCGCTGCAGCAGCGGGCGCAGGTGATGGACATAGTCGGTCTGCGTGGGGATGTCGGCACCCATGTCGCGACCAAAGCGCTTGTAGATGGTTTGATTGTGATTGCGAAAGCTGCCGGGATGAATCTGCATCACCAGTCCATCGTCGAGGCTCATCAATGCCATTTCCGTGAGCATCTGTGCGCGGAACAGTTCTCGATCTGCATCGGTCGAGGAGCCGGAAAGGATGCGATGGAAGAGGCGGGTGGCGCTGGCATCGTCCAGGTCGGCGGTCGCGGGTGTGGGGTGACCGTGATCGGTGGCAGTGCAGCCAAGGGTGCGAAAACGCTGACGGGTGGCGCGAAGGGCTGAAAGATAGCCGAGCCAGTGCGAGGTATTTTCTCCGGTCATTGCGCCGAGTTGACGAACATTTTCCTGGAAGCCATCGAAGTCGGGATCGACGACTGGATCCGGGCGAAAGGTCGGAATCACCTTGCCCGACCAGTCGGAATCCCTCAACGCCTGGTGGTGTGTCAACGGATCGAGCGGTGAGTTGGTTGTTGCCAGCACCTCAATGCGGAACTGCTCAAACAGAGCGCGCGGGCGAAATTCAGGCTGCGCCAGTTTTTCCTGCATTGCATCGTAATATTCATCTGCCGTCTCCGGCGACAAGGGAACCGTCAGGCCGAATAACTCGCGAAAACAATAGTCCAGCCAAAGCCGCGTAGGCGTGCCGCGAAATAGATAGTAGTGCTTGGCGAACAGATGCCATACGCCGCGCGGATTCGCGATGGGATGCTCGCCGATGCCGAGGTGCTCGAGCGGAATTCCCTGGCTGTACAGCATGCGGAAGATGTAGTGGTCTGGCTGAATTAGCAGTGTGGATGGATCCGGAAACGGTTCATTATCGGCAAACCATTTGGCTTCTGTGTGGCCGTGGGGACTGACAATTGGAAGATCCTTCACGCTGGAATAGAGCCAGCCTGCAATGGCGCGCGTCGCCGGATCTGAAGGGAACAATCGTTGGGGGTGCAACATGGCTGGAAGATTCCTCCCATCCATAGTAAAGCTTCGATCCCAGGGCAAGAAGGCCACGGTTTTCCGCGTTGATCGTTTGGAAATTCCTGCGTTGAAGGCGATACTCTGTTGAGGCAGAGGAGCGAATGGTGAACAACGAGATCAAGGGAATTGATGTAGCGGGCAAGGTGGCCGTGGTGATCGGCGGCACATCCGGAATCGGCCGGGCGCTGGCGTTGGGCCTGGCGGCGGCGGGTGCGGATGTGGTCGCGACTTCTCGACGTGCCGAGCAGGTAAAGGAAACAGCGGAGCAAATTGCGGCGCTGGGACGACGGACGCTCGCGCTCACCTCCGATGTGGCAGACCGTGCCTCCTTGGAACATGTACTCAAAGAGAGCATCGCTTCTCTGGGCGGCGTGGACATCCTGGTGAATTGCGCAGGCACGACGAAGCGAACCCCGACGCTCGAGATGGACGATGCCACCTGGCAGAAAATTCTCGATACCAATCTGACGGGCACACTGCGGGCGTGCCAGGTATTTGGGCGGCATATGGTGAAGCGTGGGCGCGGTCGCATCATCAATATTGCGTCGCTGACCAGCTTTGTCGGGTTTTATGAAGTGGCTGCGTACGCTGCCAGCAAAGGCGGAGTGGCATTGCTGACGAAATCACTGGCGGTTGAGTGGGCGCGGTACGGGGTGACGGTGAATGCTATCGCTCCCGGAGTCTTTCGCACAGCGCTGAATTCCGAGTTACTGGACAACACGGGGCGAGGCAAAGAATTGCTCCTGCGAACTCCCATGGCAAGGTTCGGCAAGGTAGAGGAGTTAGTCGGCGCGGCAATTTATCTGGCGTCGGATATGGCTGCCTTTGTGACGGGGGAGATTCTGGTTGTCGATGGCGGATTTCTGGCGAGCGGAGTGAACCAATAGACTTGAAATCCATGATTCGGGCGCTCGCAGTTCTCACCATTGTTCTTTGCTTTATTTCGATCGGCGCGCACGCGCAGACTCCGGATACTGCGACGGTTCGTGGGCAAGTGGAAGACGCAAACCACGCACCGATCCCCGGTGTTATTGTCACCTTCACAAACAAACTGAGCGGTCTCCAGCGAACTGTGCAAACGGATCGGTTTGGCGCATTCACTGCGGCGGGGCTTGCGGTTGCGGGCGCCTACGACGTTGTGGCAGCGAAGGCAGGCTTCGCAGATGCGCATATTCAGGGCTTGTCGCTGGTCGGCGGCGTGACCGCCGATCTGCATCTGCAACTCAATATTGCCGGCAAACAAACACAAATTACTGTGACGGGCGCGGTCAATGCGGTTCGTGCTGACTCCGCGCAGTTAGGGGACACGCTGGGCGCAACCCAGATACAAGAGACGCCGCTGTTGAATCGCAGGATCACGTATCTACCGTTGTTGAATTCGGCGAATCGTCCGGCGATCAACCAGGGCGATGAATTTATGAATCAGGACCTGTTCACCACCAACGGCTCGGGTCGAAGGCAGACCTGGTTCGAAATTGATGGTGGCAACGGCATCGATACCTGGGGGCGGCAGACGATCTTGACCAACATTCCGCTGGACGTTGTGCAGGAAATGACTGTGTTGGAAAATGCATTTTCCGCGGAATACGGATTCGGCTTGGGCGGCGTCGTCAACATTGTGACGAAAAGCGGCAGCAACCAATATCACGGAGATGTGTTGGGACTATGGCGGCCGTCGGGTCCTGAGGCGAAGTTGTCCGGCTTTACACCCGCCAATGCGAGCAGCGGCAATGACGTGACCAACGACACCCTGAAACAGGGTGCGGGTTCACTGTCCGGTCCGCTGGGGCAAGAGAACCAAACTCAGTTTTTTCTATCGGGGCAATATAGCGCGCAGGATCGAGCTTCGCCGGTGACGTCGCCGATTGCTCCGGGAAATTTTGTTGGGCACTATCGCTCGTGGTTGATTTTCTTTCGCCTGGATCACCGGATCAACAACGCGAACCATTTGTTTCTTCGCAGCGATGTCGATAGTTTTTACGACACCAATCCTAACGGGACAGTAGGTGGAAACAGTCTGCCGTCGGTCGATCGTATTTTTCGCAAGCGAACCTATGCACAGCAGCTGGGAGAGACGGCGATTCTGACTCCTTCACTGGTGAACAATCTCCGCTTGCAGTTTCAACTGGCTTCGCCAATTACGGAATTTGATCCGGTGATTAATGGAACGCAGTTTGTTGTTCCTATTTCGACGGGCGGAACATTCACGACTGGAACGTCTCAGTCCGCATTGCTGCTGAACCATCAATATGAAGTGAATGACACGCTGGCGTCCTCGATGGGCCGACATCAGGTGACGTATGGGGTGGAAGTTCTCCGATCCCACAGTGGAGGCGATAGTAAGGAATATGGTGGGCCTATTTACGATGGGCAGTTTGTCTATAAGCCATGCACGCAAGCGCTTGATATCTGCGAAGGCTCGACGTACCTGGACGATTTGAGCAACGTGCAGAGCTACACCCAGAGTTACGGGAACGCCGATTACTCGGTAAACGATCTGTTGTGGGGATTATTCGTTCAGGATAATTTTCGCGCAGCGCGAAACGTGACGCTGAACCTGGGGTTGCGATACGAGCAACAGACATTTACGGATGCGCGGGCGGATTTTGCGCCACGGATCGGGCTGTCTTACGATCCGACCGGGCAGGGAAAGACGGTGATTCACGGCGGATTTGGCATCTATTATGCGCAGGTAGTCGATAACTCAGAGGCGAATTATGCGCTGACGGGACCGACCGGAGTGTTTAATTACACAGCGGCTCCGGGACAGGTCGGATTTCCGTCGAGCGTGGCGGCGGCGCCGCTGCCGGCATTTCCACCGAGCGCGCAAGTACCGTTGCGGAGCTTGTATATTCGTCCGGGAAGCAGCGCGTATCTGAATCAGTTCTTTCCGACATCGACGCTGCGCGGCTATCCCAGCAAGCTCCTGAATCCGTATAACCAGCAGTGGATTGTTGGGCTGCAGCAGGAACTGGGGGTGGGTTGGATCCTGAGCGCAGACTATGTGGGTTCGCACACCTTGAGAAACGTTCGGCCGCTGGATGTGGATCCGCCCACTCCGTTTATTCGCACGGCGCAGGGACAGAGCCGCACGGCGCAGGCGGCAAACTGCACGCGTCCGTACTGGATCGAGTGGTATCAGCAGGAGGGGATGATCTGCAATCCGAACGCCGCGAGCAATCCACAGCCGCCATACAGTGTGATTCAAAGTGATGTGAACGATGGCTACGCGTTCTATGACGCGCTGGATGTGAATCTGAATCACCGATTCAACAGCGGGCTTGCGCTGCTGGCCAGTTACACCTGGTCCCACGCCATTGACAATGTCGATCCGGATGTTCCCAGTCAAAATCCAAACGATCCGAATTTTACCGGCGCGGCGGAAAGGGGGAACGCGATCTTCGATCAGCGCAACCGGTTTGTGCTGAGCGGAAGCTATCCGACGGTTTTCAAAATCAATGCTGGTGGAGTGATGACGCTGGCGTCGGGGCTGCCCTACAACTATGTGACGGGGTCGACGAACAGCGGTGACCTTGGCGCGACGACTGACCGGCCGGTGATTGATGGAGCAGTCGTGGGACGGAATACGGGCCGTGGAGGCGCCATTTATGACATCGATCCTTTTCTGGAGCGGGTCTTCGCGATGGGCGACCATCGTTTTCAAACGAAGGTGCGGGTGGAAGCCTTCAACGTTCTGAATCATGCGAACTTTGTGGGCTATAGCGGCACATACGGCAACGGAGCTGCGCCGGGTGCGGGTTTTGGCCAACCGCTGACGGGCATCACCAACCAATTGCCGGCGCGGTCGATGCAATTTTCAGCAGAGTTTATGTTTTAGCGACTGCTGCTTTTTTGGGCTGGTCGCCGGACCGAGTGGAATGCACCCAATGCCAGATGGAAAATGCGCTGGCGATCAGGCACAGCGCGATGAAGACTACCATGCTCCAAACGAAGGCCGGGGATTTGGCGATGCGCAAAATGGCGGTGCCGAACGTGATTGCCAACAGGCCCAGAACGCAAAAGCGCACGGCCCGACAGACGAAATTGATGATTGCCACGCGCCACAGGGAGTAACCCAGTGCGCTGGACGCAGCAATGACCATAGTAAAGGGAAAGGGCGGAGGAGCGAGGCAAGCGATGGCGACGGCGACTCCAGAGCGATCCCCGATTCTCTTCTTCAGCTTGTTGAATTGTTTTTGCCCGGCAACTTTGCGGATGCCTTCCTCTCCAAATTTGCGAGCGACCTTGGCCAGCAGGAGAACTCCTACGGTCGATCCGCAGGCGGCGGAAAAAACATAGAAGAAAAATCCGGCATGGTGGTGTGCGATCAGGCCGACGACCAGGAGATCGTTTCCAAAAGGCAGTACGAGGAAGGAAGAATCGAGGATGCCAAGGACAAAGGGGCCGAGATAGCCAAGATGAAACAAAAAATGCAGCAACGGCCGAAACCAATGAGACATGAAGGACTCTTTCTTGCGGGCAAACGATAGAAGGCAAGCTGCAAGCTAGTAAGATTCGGGACGAGTCAAAGAGGCTGTTTGTTTCCGAATTTCTATTTTGAGGGATCAGAGGTTCCTTTGTAGTACTCGGGTATTTTCAGATACATTTCAG
>DATJUD010000110.1:0-56578 GCA_035502695.1 Acidobacteriaceae bacterium | reverse complement strand
AGGAATCCGTCGCGAATACTACGCAGCGCAGGAGGTCTCGTCCGCAGCGGCGGCGAAGGTAGGTTTTGTTTGGGCGGGACGGCTCTAGCCCTCGGCAATGGCCGGCGCGCCGTTCAACGCCACCAGGCCCTGCTCGATGTGCGCATTCACGTTCGCCTGGGCAAACTCCGCCGCCACGCGAATGCCGTTCATAATGGCGCGATCAGTTGACGAGCCATGCCCCACAATGCACACCCCGCGCACGCCCAGCAGCGGAGCGCCACCGTATTCCGACTGATCGAAGCGCCGCTTGAAATGGTTGAATGCTTTGCGCGAAAGCAACGCACCCACCTGCGCTGTCACCGTCGAAGTCAAAGACTCCCGCAGCGATTCCCGCACCAGCCGCACCAGTCCTTCCGATGTCTTCAACGCCACGTTGCCGATGAATCCATCGCAGACCACCACATCCGCCTGGCCGTTATAAATGTCGCGGCCTTCCACATTGCCCAGAAAATTCATCGGCAGCTGCTGCAGCAGCGGAAAACTCTCCCGCGTCAGCTCGTTGCCTTTGCCTTCTTCTTCCCCAATGGAAAGCAGCCCCACGCGCGGACGCTCCACCTTCAGCACGGAGCGCGCATACATCTCGCCCATCACCGCAAACTGTTCCAGATTTTTCGGCTTGCAATCGACGTTCGCGCCCACATCCAGCAGCAGGCAAGGCTTGCCCGTACTGGTCGGCAGCACCGCAACCAGCGCCGGACGATCCACGCCCGGCAATGTGCCCAGCACCATCTTCGCCGTGGCCATGGCGGCGCCCGTGTTGCCCGCCGTCATAAATCCGGCAGCAACGCCCTCGCGCACCAGCTTCAAGCCGACGCGCATCGACGAATCCCGCTTGGCCCGCACCGCCTGCACGGCCTTTTCGTCCATGCCAATCGCTTCACTGGCCTGAACAATTTTTATGGGGAGATGACGTTCCCCGGCGCGATGCATCTGCTTCGCCAGCAACGGCCGCAGCGTACGCTCCGGGCCCACAAGATGAACCCGCACCTGTAGCAGCCGACACGCCAGGATTGCGCCGCGAATTTCCGGCTCTGGCGATTTGTCGGAACCCATGGCGTCAAGCGCGATGTCAATCAGCATGGATGGGGATGCGGCTATTTCTCTTCTTTATTCAGAGCGATGACTTCCCGGCCCTTGTAAGTCCCGCATTTCGGGCACGCGTGGTGCGGCAGCTTGCGCTCGTGACAGTTCGGACATTCAGAGAGCGACTGCGTGGTAAGAAAATCGTGCGAACGCCGCTTGGCAGTGCGTTGTTTGGAGTGGCGTCGTTTCGGATTCGGCATTGAAATTCCCTTTCCCCGCCGCGCTCTCCTCTCCATCGCACGCCCCGCAAGGCGCTATTCCGGTGAGAGTTCTCGAAGGCGGGTGCAACAAACTTTATAGAATTATGGCTTGTCCTGGCTGCGGATCAACTGCGGCTGCAACGCCTTCAGCTGCTCCCAGCGCGGATCGGTCGAAGTGGTCGCGCAGTCGCAGGGATCCGTGTTCCGGTTCCGGCCACACTCCTTGCAAAGCCCTTTGCAATCTTCGCGGCAAAGGTTCTTGGCTGGAAGCGCCAGAAGGATCTGCTCGCGCAGCACATCTTCAAGCAATAAACCGTCTCCTTCATAGTAGCCGATTTCGGTCTCCGATGTGGAAATCGCGCGGTCCGTATTGTCCTGATCCGCCCCCGATGGCCGAAAAATCAGGTCAAAACTGGCCTCAATCGGCTGCGCCACCGGGTCCAGGCAGCGCGCACAAGCCACTTCCATCTTAGTTTGCAGGCTGCCGCGCACCCGGATGTCCTCAACAATATCGGCGGGACCACGATGCTCTTTCAGCAGATCGGCGCGGCCCTGCGTGTGGAGCACCCCCACCTGCTGCATATCGTCGACAAAATCAATGGTTCCCGGAGCAAGAGATTCATCAAAATCGATGGCCTGCCGCTCAAGATCGGCAACGAGGAACTTCATCGCGATGCCTCCAGGCGAGTGAGAAATTCGAGCCGCGCGTCCGCAAATTCCCCCGCAGCCCTCTCCTTCGAGACTAAGTCCCCCAACCCCGCCAGTCAATGCGCCCCGTGCTCACATCTCAGAATCGAAATATGAGTCACCCGCACTACATCAAAATCGACGGAAGCCACGCGCCCGCAGGCTCGTTATAAAGCCCGATCGTCATCAGGGTGCAAGGCTGCACAACCCGCAGGCCGTTTTCCAAACACCAGCGAAACAAAGCCGCGTTACGAGCAGGCACCAGCACTCCAGGCCCGTCGAATCCCTCCGCCGCGCCAATCAGCGCCTGCAGCTCCCGGTTGGACTCAGCCACAGAATGACCGAAATATCCCAGGCCGGTGGTGTATCCCACCACGTGTCCGTCGCGTTCAACCACTCTGGCCGTTCCCTGGCGGATTGCGTCGGCGACCTCTCCGGAGCGGGTATGTCCATGCACCGCGGCGCACAGTCGATCGCACGCCGCAGCGTCGGCATCCCCCACGGGACGAACGGTGCAGCCTTCGATGGATAGGTTCATCGGAGCGCCTTGCATGACGCTCAGCAATTCGCGAACCTGGAAGCCGAGCTTCACATAAAGCGACAGAGAACGATTATGAAATGTGGCCTGCACCAAACGGATGCCGGGCGCGCCGCGTTCCGCCGCCCGATCCAGCACCGCCTGCATGAGACGTCTCCCTGTACCCGCGTTCTGCACCGCGGGATCAATCGTGATCGGACCGATTCCCACGATGGACGACCGTTCATCCAGACAATTGCTGCCGACGATCGCACCTCCCATTTCGGCGACCACGCAGTAGAACGATGGGTGAGAAAACATCATCTGCAGCACACCGATGCCCATCTCCGGCGCAGGCATTTCCGGCGGGAAATTATGATCCGAGTTGATTTTCCAAAATGCTTCGAAGCAGATCTGCCCGCACCGCTCGGCGTCCTCCGGCTTTGCGCGCCGGATAGTAACAGCCTCGGAGGGTGTCTGTGCGGAGGTTGTCTGTATCGCCATCATGCGGGGATTATAGTACCGGCCTCGCGCCCACTTGAGCCTTATTTCTGAGCCCTCGTGAGTGTGCCCCATGTCTCTTCTGAGACATGGGATCGTAGGACAATCTGGGTGCCCCACATCTCGCCTCTGAGATGTGGGATTGTAGGATGTTGGCATGACGAAAGGCTTGGTCCGGTATCAACAAGCAGGCGATCTGCACTTTGTCACCTTCAGTTGTTCCGGAAGACGCCCGTTCCTCGCAACTCCGACGAGCCGGAATATTTTTGAGCAATCTTTGGAGACGATGAGAATCCGATATCGGTTCCTCGTCCTCGGTTATGTTGTGATGCCGGAGCATGTTCACCTGCTGGTGAGCGAACCCGAGAAGGCGTCCCTATCGAAGGCAATCCAAGCCTTGAAACTTTCCGTCGCGGTCCAGCGCAAGCAGCGGCCGTTCTGGCAGGCTCGATATTACGATTTCAACGTATTCACGAATGCAAAACGAGTCGAGAAGCTGAAGTACATACACCGCAATCCGGTCACGCGTGGTCTAGTTGCCGAACCGGATGCATGGCCATGGTCTAGCTTTCGCCATTACTCAATGGGCGAGATCGGAAAGGTCAGGATCGAAAGTTAGTAAGCTGCGATCAACTCCCACATCTCAGAATCGAGATGTGGGGCACCCAGCCTGTGTCAATCGAGTGAGCGTCCTCCATAGATATCCGAGATAAAAGTTTGGGTGCCCCATGTCTCGACCTTGAGACATGGGATTGTAGGATGTTTCCATGACGAAAAGCTTGGTCCGGCATCAACAGGCGGGCCAACCCCTCGACAACATCCCAAATCTCAGAATCGAGATGTGTGCCACCCACCAAGCACGCGCTTTGATTGGCTTCGATCCAAAAAATCAAAATAGCGTTTCTCAGGCGCACCGTCCCTGTTTAAAAACCCAAGATCTTTGAGCACACCGATAAAGAGGCGATCATTCGTTGAAGTAAAGCCGAGATTTTCGAGGAACTTCAATGAAAATCTCTCGGGCGGCTGCGCGTCTAGAATGGCGTCAAAGTAGGCGGGAATCGCGGTGAATTTAACTGTATAGCTATCTGGCGGACTCATAATCGTCCTCTAATTCGAATAGGCGTTCGGGCAGCCCCTTGGATTGTTGTCAATAGTAAGCCAGAAAAACGACATCCCAAGTCCTTCATTTTGAAAGAGAACTTGAAGAATCTGTGGTGGCGTCATGTTGACACCGGAAAAGCTAGAATGAAGTCAATGGATAGAACTCGGCTGGGTTTTCCGCAGTACATTTAAGCGATCAGATCTCGGGGAAAGAAAATAAAATCGTGGCTACCGCGATTTTTCCTCTGAATAACTTGACAGTAGCTGCGGACAGCAGTACTTTCCATTCATGCAAATGGCTTGATCGTCCTAGCGGACAGGGCAACACGGGTCTAATAAGCTTCGCTCCAGCGCGCGGCCAACCGTGTACATCGTGAGTTCGAATCTCACCAGGTCAGTTGCTTAGCGGAGGGCGGTCTGCAAACTGCCCTTCGCTTTTTCTTTCTAAATTACTCAATTCAATTGAGAGTTCTAAATCAATGTGAATGCTATTTAGCACCGTCGTGCTAATAGGTGTCAAGAAAAATATACGCAACTTTGAGTACTATCGCAATATCACTGCAATTAAACTGAATTCATGCAAACAACTCATTTTGACATTACGCTTTTGTACTTAGCTTCTTTAGTAGGCGCACAACTATAAGATTTAAAACATTCTAAAGTTGCGCGAATTGCTAAAGGTCTCGGGCTCATTGCCGATGTAATCGAGACTTTGGACCGGACCTAAATCCTCTCCGCCGATTCACCGCCTCTTCCGCTCCCACTCAGCGCGCAGCCAGCGGCTTAATCTTCCGTCGTTTTCGCTGCGAGGCTTCCCATAAATCCCGCTGCAATTGCGCCTTCGAGAAGAAATCCGGCGATAGGGAAAATGCCTCGCCCAGACGAATGCTCAGGTCCATGGTGACCGCGGTGCGGCCATTCAGAATGCGTGAGATGGTGGCGTGGGCCACGCCAATATGCTCCGCCAATTCCGTGGCAGAATGATCTCCCATGAACTCTCGTAGCAGTTCACCGGGACGTGCCGGGTTGTGCATCGTTGCAAACATCGTCAGACTCCGCTCCTCAATCCATTATGGGTGGATGACCCGAAGGCCAAGATATTTCTCAAATGGGTCAAAATCATGGTCGCGGTGAAGAAGGGAATGCCTCTCCATTAGACAAAAAGTCGCGATCAGGCAGTCGATGGTCTTGCGGACCGTGTGTCCGCTCGATCGAAGCGAGCGATAGTTCCGCGCAGCGGCCACCGCCAGCGCCTCCCCTCCGGTGTCGAATACTTCGAACCTCGCCAGGTCGCGCCGCACGCGCGTGAAGGTGGAGTCGCCAACGATTCCCTGCAAAATCTCGCACAGAATAAGATCGGTCAATCCCAGACGCTGCCGGTTCATCTCCCGGTCGAGCCAATCCGTATGCGGATTCGCGGCCCCTCGCAGGTAATCGATCCACACCGTCGTATCCACAATCGTCATGTCCGCAAACTACTCCCGCACCCGGCCCAGACGAGACTCGTTCAGGTTCCCCTCCCACGCCACCTTGCCGCGGAGCCTGCGGATTGCGGATTGCTCGTGCGTCTTCACCAGCAACTGCAGCGCGGCTTCCACCACCGCCCGCTTGGTGCGAGCGCCGCTGCTGCGCATGGCACGCTCGACCAACGCATCGTCCAGTTCGATGTTCGTCCGCATGACAATACCTCTATGTGTAAGAATCTCACATTTTTGTGTATAGCTTCAATGAGGTGCTCCGCGGTGCCCCATTCAAGCCCACCCTGAGCGTAGCCGAACGGGTTGGCTTGACTGGGATCACTCACCTCTTCTTTCACCCCAGCAGCGCCTCCAGTTGGATCTGCGCCGCCTCCGGGATCCTTGCGCCTTCGACCTGCTCGCGTGTGATCAGACCCCGCTCCAAAATCCCCAGCAGCGCCTTCGACAACTCCTCGCGCGGCATCGTATCCGCCGCCACCAAATCCAGAATCGTCCGCAGCGGCGTCGTCAGCCGATATCCCTTCCGCGCCGCAATGTCGCTCTCCCGCAGGTTGGCATAGTAGAGTTTCAGACCCTCCGGCGTCGCGCCCATCCGGCGAAAACCCTTCGGCACCGTCATCTCCAGCGCCGGAGGCACATCCGTCGTCGTCTCTGGCGTAACATAAAGACCCAAAGCGGTAGAATGACTGTAGACCCCCTGTGCCCGCCCCATCCGGTCCATCGACCACAAATGCCAGCGCACCAGTTCCGGCCGCAGCACCGCCGGAAACGAGGCAAGCCGGTAAATGCCGCGATATTCGCGGACCCAGTGTCTCTCTTGAACGTTGTAGGTGTGGCTGCTTTCGGAAAATCCGGCTTTTTTTGCCTGTTGTGCGGTGAAAAAACCGACCTGGCCCTCGGCAACCGAATGTAAACAACGACTTGCATCGTTGCGGGATCGAAATGGTCTCTGCATAATACTTCAATTAGCCTGCATAATCCTTCAATTAGCCTGCATAATCCTTCAATTGGCTTGCCTTGAACCCCCGCCTCACGGAGTTTTTCACCCGAGTGGTACCCTCGTCAGCGGAGGCGTACATGACGAAATCCATCCTGGCTCTCTACCTGTCGCGGCCAAACCCGCTGTTGCGTCCAGGCTGATGCGTCGAGCCCCCACCACCAGTCGAGCCCACACCCACCTGGTCCAGCGGCGGCGGCGCCCCCATGACAACGTAGTAATTCACCGTCGCCCGTGGATCGTTCGCGTCGATTTGCTGGTACGGATAGATGACCTTGCACCAGTTCAGCACCTGGCCGGTGTTGCCGCTGCAGTCGATGAAATTCGCGTTGGCGGTCGCTCGCTCCGCCTCGCTGGGATACGGATTGGTTGAGAATTGGTCCGGCAGCCCCTTCAGCTTGAACACATACACGCGCCCCTTGCTATCTTTCATTGAGATCGTGCAGTTCAGCACGCTGCTCGACGTTCCTGGAATGCCCTCCGGCACCGCAAAGCTAGTGAAATAGGTCACCGTCGCGGTATCTGGTGTCGCCGTGCAACGTCCGTATTGCGTGAAAGAAATCCCGCCGTCATAAGAAGACGAATATCCATACGGAAAGTTGACGTTCGGCGTGGCGTGGTCAGGATTCGGCAAGTTCTCCGTTCCCCCCACCCCGATAATCAGCCCGCTGCCATCCGTCTGCATATTGCCCACGGCATCGTCCACAGAATAGGCATAGGTGTATGGCGCGCTCAGATAATCCGGCCCATGCACCAGCGCCACATACGGATCGAATTTTCCATAGTCGCCCTGCAGCACATTCACCCAGTACTGCAGCTTGTCAAAGTCCGCCTTTACCACTGCATAATTCAGTGGCTTCTTCGGGTCGTTGTACCCGGGAGTCGTGTACAGCTGGTTCGCGCCTGTACTGGTGCATCCCTCCAGAAACGGAGTCCAGCCGTACAGGTGAGCCAGAAATACCTGCTCCGTCTTCGCCACCGGCGCGCCCGTGCATCCCCATGCATACGTCCATGTGTGTTTATCGTTGGCATATACGTCGGTGTAATTCTTGTAGTTGGCATTCAACAGATCGGTCACCGCACGAATCAGCGGGCAGATCGCATCGCCGCCATTCTGGTTCACGCAAGTTTCCCACTCCGCTGTCATGGCGGCAATCGGCTTCGATTTCGCGGGTGCCGGTAGAAATACACTCGTGTCGTTGAATGCCGCAGAATTCAGGTATATCTCCAGGGCCGAAGGAATCTTCCCTGCCTGGGCATTGCCCGCGGCGTCTTTGTACAGCGGCCAATCGGCACCCAAAGGCGATGCATACCACTTCGCAATGGCCGAGCTGAAATCGGTGATCTTGATCGGCGAGCCGATATAACCAATCAGTCGATTGCCATAAGGCTCCATCACCGCAGGCATGTAGGCATAGTTCACGTACGAAACATCGTAGTCCACATTGTCCGGCACCCACAGCATTGCCGGCTGGCCCGCCTCGGTGTGCTTAGGATTAATCGGCTGAGCGCCCAATGTATATTCGGTCAACTGCTGCGGGTCGCTGTTCGGGATCGAGTTCGGCGCTATAAAGATGTGCAGTTTGCACCCGCCGCTGCAGGTTGGCGCGTTGCTGGTCGGCGTCACATCGTTCACGCCCTGGTCGGTTTTCCAGTGTTGCTGCAACGCCGCCGGCGGCTTCGTCTCCGTGACCGGGCTGTCAAAAAAGTTGATGCCTCCGCCCTGCCACCAGTCAATCAGTTGGCCCGCCTCCTTGGGGTTGATGGAACCCACCAGCGGCGAGTACAGCGGCAGTGTCACCGTCACCGAACCGCCCGGGGGAATGCCATTCTCCCCGCTCGCGCAGCAATTGATGTACATCCGATATTGCGATGCTCGCGGATATGGGTTGGCTGCAAGCTGACTATCCTTCAGCTGAAAGCAGGCCTGCATCCACGCATCCGTCGACGTCTTTGTTCCGGCAAATAAAACTGGATAAATGTTGTGGGTTGTGGAGTTGTTGTAGATCTGGATCGTCATGTTCGGGGTTTGCCCGTTGGTGCAATCGACTGTCGCAGCCGGCGCTTGAGCGTTAGCGTTTCTGCCGCTGAAAACTAGAACCGCGAGCACCATACATGCCGCCAGTGCGACATGTTTTACCTTGCGTGCCTCCACCAGGCAGAGCCATTCACGACCAGCGAAGTCTGCCAGCAATATCTTTTTCACGTTCATCCCCTTCGGTTTTCTTTTCTGATTCAAATCATTCGGGGGACTTTAGTGTAGCGTTCCGATTCACAAAACCAACACTAAAAAATCGACAATAATCTGCGGCGGATTCACGTCGCCGCAGTTGCGCAAAACCATGCACTGTTGCAAAAAACATTTGCAGAGCAGATGCAGTCCATTCAGCGTTCAGTTTGTGGTGGTCATGGCATCGGATGGCAGCACTCACAAGCTCCGCGTCACCGACCGGGTGGAGTGGCTGCGTTCAATCACGAGACGCGAATGAGTTGAAGCTGCGCCGGATTACTCGCCTTTGTAGTTCTGGAACAGGTCGGGGAACTGCTTCTTCAGCTCGCCGATCTTGGGGCGGTCGCAGATTTCGATATACGGATTATTCGGGTTGTGCAGCGCATAATCCTGGTGGTAGGCCTCGGCTTTGTAAAAACCTTTCAGCGGCACCACTTGGGTGACGATTGGCTTGCGAAACACCTTGGCCGCATCGAGCTGCGCGATGTATGCCTTGGCGATGCGCTCCTGCTCCGGATTCATATAGAAAATCACCGACCGGTACGACGGCCCGACATCCGGACCTTGACGATTCAGCTCAGTTGGATCGTGCGCGACCGAGAAAAAAATGCGCAGCAGCGTACCATAGGTGATCTTCGACGGGTCATAGACCACCTGCACGGACTCCGCATGGCCGGTATTTTCCTGCGTGACCTGGGCGTAAGTTGCCGTGGAAGCGGACCCGCCCGCATAACCTACCGTTGTGGCAGTCACGCCCTTCACCCGTTCAAATACGGTCTGAGTGCCCCAGAAACATCCTCCGGCGAGCACCGCGGTTTCCTGTCCGGACTGCTTCGCCAACGAAGCATCGACGGTTGGCGCAGGAATCGGCTTCTTCGCCGCGCGACATCCTGCAGAGAAAACAAAGCCAATTAAAACGGCGAAAATTGTGCCGCGTCTTGCAAGCGAACCAATCATAGAATCTCTCCTGAGCCAAGCGACGAACCTGCAACCATAAGACACCGGAATGCGGCATTTGGTTACATTTCGCCGTTCTCAATGGGAATTCAGGCGGATTCCCAGGCGCACTCCACTTGCAGCAGCCGCAGAATCAACGTCCGGCGTTGCTAGTCGACGATTCGCGCCTGCAGATTGATTGTCACCGTGTCGTCCGGAGTCTTTACCCCACCACCATCGCTCTCCGGATGGAACTCGATGGTCATGGTCTGCGCATTCACCGTGACACGCAAATATCCATAGTGTGTATCGTCATAGCTTTCCAAGGTCAAGGTGTCGTCGATCTTGTAGGGTGTGCGGTAGGTGCCGCGCATCGCCGATAGTGGTGAATGGCCGCCACATCCCGCCACCAGAAAAGGAATCTGCATGGCGTTCACCATGCGCGTGTAGCGCTGATAATTGTGCGCATGACCCGCAAACACCGCATGCGGCCAAACCCCCGCAGCTGTGCAGGCGCTGTCGATGTCCGCCAGCATCTGCGGACTTCCACCGTGGATCGTCCCGCCTGTAAATGGAGGGTGATGCACGGCGACGATCACAGCTCCGGCGTACTTTTCGCTCTTGACCCGTTGCAGCGCCGCCGTCAGAAATGCGACCTGTCGATCATCGAGCGAATTCGTTCCTCCCTGACTTGAAATCACTCCCGGATCTTCCAGCACATTGCTGTAAAGCCCGAGGATGCGCACAAACGGTGCGTCGAATGTGAAATACACGCCTGGCTCCGTCATCGTGGTACGTGAAAGACCACCCGAATCCGGCGACTGCTCGGGACTGGCAGTACAGAAATTTCGCAAAAACGCGTCGAGAGTTGGCGCGGGATCACTCGGGTAGACGACGCCATCGTGGTTCCCCGGGATCGCGACAATCGGTGCCGGATAATTTCGAAATGGCTCGTAAAACTGGTCGTAGTAATACGTACCTTCGCCGAAATAATAGACAACGTCTCCGAGGTGAAACAAAAAAGACGGCACGTCCGCGGGATTCTGCTCGGCGAAATCTGTCACCATTTTGTCGGCCACCAACGATTGCGTATCCGGCCCCTTCACGCTGCCCGTATCGCCGACGGAATGAAACACAATCTGCCCCGCCCGTTCGATCGCTTGCGTCTTGGCTTCTCCTGCGCTGCCGTACACCTGGGCCAGCGTCAGGGTCGGTTCGACGGCGCCGCCGGGCGGCTGCGGAACAGGTTCCAGCTGGGCAATTTCCTTGTCGTTCTGGTCCGTCACCGGATGTTTAAAACTTGTGGGATCGGGAGATGGCTGAGGCTGCGCAAAAACTGGCTGTGCTCCACTCGTCGCTGCGAATTTGGATTCAGTAGACTTGATCGATTGTTGCGGGGAACGGGGAGGAAGTTGCTCCGGCATGTCTTGGCTCCTTGGGGTGGAGGATCGGGTGCGATCTGAAACGGATCTCGCGTGTCTATGATTCTGTCAGATTGTTGTGACGTTCAGACCGTTGTCCAGTGAGCGAATCAGCTCTGTGAAATTACGATCAATCTCCAACGCCGCATGGCGGTGTCAGGCGAGATGCTTCCAAACCGAGGGTGTCTCTTGCAGCAACCGAATCGCAGCGATGCCGGCAGCACCCGCGCGTGAACAATCAGCGGCGTTTTCAGCTGTAACTCCGCCGAGCGCGAACACCGGGACCGGCGCCGCCGTGCGGCATGCTTGTTCCAGCAACGCGAGTCCGGTACCGGGAAGCCTGGCCGCGCCGCATCTATTCTCGCCTGCGTCGGCAGCGGCTTCCTTCTCGCGAATCATTTTCTCAAACACCGGCGCGAACAGAATGCAGTCCGGCGACTGCTGTCGCGCGGCGTTCACTTCATCCATCATGTGACAGGAAACGCTGGTGACGGGTCGCCGAGCGCGACCTGCGGCCGCGAAGATACTGCGCACTTCCTCTGGCGTCAGCGCATCTGTTCCTGACGGCAAATGCACTCCATCCGCTCCGGCGGCTAACGCCACATCGACGCGCGCATTGACCAGGACTTGAGGTACGCTTGGCTCGTCGCCCACCTCGTGAACGGCGCAAACCACCGCTCGCGTCAGCTCGACCTGCTCGCGCCCGGACAGATCTTTCTCTCGTAGCTGAATGAACGAGACGCCATTCGCCGCCCAGATCGCTGTCAAGCCCACCAGGTGCGCCAGCGCGTCAGCTTTGTTCCCGGCATAAAGACGGCGATCTGTAATGGCGTACAGCAAATCTTCTCCTCCTCGCGTCCAATCAGTCTAGCCAGTGTAGGCCGAATTCCATTGACAATTGATTGCATCCTCTTGTGGTACTGTCGAAAATGCGATGTGCGAGCCTGGCGCTCATCTTGCTCCGCTATCGAAAGCAGGACACGGCAAACGGCGGTCGACCCCGCATTATGCAAAGAATAAAATGAACGAGCGGAATGGAATAATGGAAAGCAACGATGGACATATTTGACCTGCTCGTCATCGGGTCTGGCCCTGCCGGGCAGCGGGCGGCAATTTCGGCCGCCAAGCTAGGCAAGCGCGTTGCCGTGGTGGAACAGCGAGAATTTGTCGGTGGCGTCAGCGTCAACACCGGCACCATCCCCAGTAAGACTTTTCGCGAAGGTGTGCTTCATCTTTCTGGCTATAACTATCGTTCCATTTATGGCATGAATTATCGAGTCAAAGACAAGATCACGATGGCCGATCTTGCCTTCCGCGTGCAGCACGTCATTAAGACTGAAGTCGACGTGACCGAAGCGCAGTTGTCGCGCAACAACATTGAGGTACTTACCGGCACCGCGAGTTTTGAAGATCCAACGCACATTCGCGTGACTAACTCGCGCGGCTCCAGCGTGTATGAAAGCAGCAATACTCTCATCGCCGTCGGTTCGCGTCCTGCGACCAATCCCAAAGTTCCGCTGAACGGCCGCAACATCATCAATAGCGATCAGGTTTTGTTCATGCCCGAACTGCCCAAGACGCTAATCGTGGTCGGGGGCGGCGTGATCGGCGTCGAATACACCTGCATGTTCGCCGTGCTGGGCGTGCGCGTCATCCTGATCGAAAAACGGCCCAAGCTGCTGGAGTTTGCCGATCAGGAAATTGTGGAAGCGCTCAGCTATCACCTGCGCGACAGCCGCGTCACCATGCGCCTGAATGAAGAAGTAGAGAGCGTGGAAGACCTGGCCGACGGCACCGTGGTCGCCAACACAGAGAGCAAGAAAAGGATTTCCGCGGGCGCGCTTTTATATGCGGTCGGACGCCAGGGCAATGTGGACGACCTGAACCTGGCCGCTGCCGGATTGGATGCCGACGCTCGAGGCCGCATCAGTGTGGACGAAAACTATCGCACCAAGGTGCCGAATATTTTTGCCGCCGGAGATGTCGTTGGCTTTCCGGCGCTGGCGTCAGTCTCTATGGAGCAGGGACGCATCGCTGCCGCGCGGGTGTTTGGCGATGACTGTGTCGTGTCCAATCCAAAATATTATCCCTACGGAATTTATACGATTCCGGAAATTTCTTTCATCGGCAAAACGGAAGAGCAGTTGACGGAAGAAGACGCGCCGTATGAAGTAGGGGTCGCGTACTATCGCGAAATTGCGCGAGGGCAGATTCGCGGCGACACCACCGGGCGACTGAAACTCATCTTCCATCGCGAAACGCGCCACCTGCTGGGCGTGCATATCATCGGCGAGGGCGCCAGCGAACTGGTTCACATTGGCCAGGCGGTGATGGCGCTAAACGCAACCATCGACTATTTTGTCGACACGGTCTTCAACTATCCGACCCTGGCGGAGTGCTACAAAGCCGCGGCCTTCAACGGTCTGAACCGCCTGAGCAAGACGGTTGAGGAGATTTGAATCATGGGAAAAAGTCTTGGCATTCATCTAACCGGGCGCATCGTCACCGGCGTTATCGAAAGTCAAAAACCGTGCTCGCGCCTGTTTCACTTTCCTGAAGACAGAGAGGACAGCGACTCGCTGCTGGACACGCCGCTCGACGGTCTGATCGAACTGGTGCGGGAGCAGGCGGTGCGCGCAGTGGGCGACTGCGGGCCCATTGAAGCCGTCGGCCTGGCGCTACCCGGAATTGTGCGCGATGGCGTAGTAGAAGACGCGCCAAACCTGGCCCAACTGAAGGGCACTCGCATTGCCGAAAAAATGCATCGCGCGCTTGCCGAAGCGGGGATCGCTGCGCCGGTCACTGTGTTGAACGACGCCGACGCCATGGCCGCCGGAGTGGCCGCGAAACACGATCGCCTTGATGCTTTCATCCGCCTGTGGACGCTGGGGTACGGCATCGGATTTGGACGCTATCCGTATGCGCCGGGAATTTGGGAGGGCGGCCATTGCGTGGTCACGCTCGACTCCACCGAAAACTATTGCGGCTGCGGCGGTCGCGGACACCTGGAAGGCATCATGGGCCATCGCGCCATGCGGCTGCGCTTCCTTGATATGGAACCGGAAGAAGTATTCGCCCACGCAAAAACTGGGGATGCGCGCTGCAGGGAGTTTGAGCGGCTATGGCATCGCGGTCTCGCCGCGGCCACCGCGAACTCTATCCACATGCAGGGACCCGGCCGCTTTTACTACACCGGCTTCAATGTCCGCTTTCTCGACATGAAACTTCTGCAACATTATTTGCAGCAGATGGTGACCATGAGTCCGCTGCAGAACTACATGCTGGAAATTGTTCCCATGAGCGACGATCTGGCGGTCACGGGCGCTGCCATCACCGCGTCCCAAGCCGCGAAAACATAAGCGCCGTCGACACGTGAAAGCGCGCACTTGCCATTTCCATGCAGCGAATGCGGGCGAGCCGGATTGCAGCGTATGTCGTGACGCTAGAGATGAGACAGCTTCTTATGCAACCTGGACGCGGTTTCGTCCCTGCTTTTTCGCCCGATAGAGTGCAGCATCTGCCGCGTTCAATAATTCCTCAGCGGGACGGCTTAACTTGGCATTCTCGCTGCAAACCCCGATGCTAACCGTAACGACACGGGCCGCCTTCGGACCTCCGTTCTTGATCTTCAGATCCTCAACCGACATGCGCATCGCATCAGCGATCTGTTGCGCGCTCTCCTTGGTCGTCTCCGGCAGGATTGCGACAAATTCCTCGCCCCCATACCGCGCCAGAGTGTCGCTGGATCGTCGCAGGAGCTTGGAAAGCTGATCGGCAATCTTCTTTAGACACTCGTCCCCTTCTGGGTGGCCGTAGCGATCGTTCAGCTTTTTAAAGTTGTCCACGTCAATCAGCAGCAGAGACAAAGGCTTTTGCGTCCGGATCGAGCGTTTCCATTCGGCAAGCAGCACTTCATCGAAATGCCGTCGATTGTAGATTCCCGTAAGACCGTCGCGGATCGATATGTCTTGCAGTCGATCGACAGCGTCCACCAGCGCGCGGCTGCTACTCGCCAGGTCTTCCTGCGAACGCAGATACTTGCTTTGTAAAAGAGCGGCCCGCAGCCCATAGAGTGCCACGGCGATCGTGATCGATGCGAATCCGATCCATGGGTAGGCAGGCGCAATTCTGGCCCCCATCATTACGACGACAAGCGTGAACAATACGGGACTCAGATTGTCCAGCAATAGCGCAACGGAGCGATTTGAATCTTTGCTTACCTCGTCGCCAGCCGGCAAGTCGTCCGGCTGGAACAGCACCGCACCCAGCAACAACAGGCAAGGCAGTCCCCAAAGCACGTCTTGCAGCCCCTGCGCGAGGTTCCGCTCCAGTTCCAAATATCCAAGGATGAGGGCTACTCCGGCGTAGCACCAGAGATAGATGGTCAGAACGACGTAAAAGCGACGCTTGGCCGGCGCTGGATGCCCAAACAGGCGCAAGGTGACGGCCCCGGCCAGCGTAAGATTCTCCACGTTGTAGACATACATCAGCGATGTCGTCGAGATGGCGATCGAGTGACCGGTCGACGGTAAGATCGAGTAAATCTGGAAATAAATCAGCACCGCAGCGATGATCGCCTGCGCTCCGTCCAGCCAGAAGAGAACTCCCAGGTCGGCTTCTTGGTTGGTGAAGGAAATCGCCAGGAGAATCGGAATCCCATAGATCAGGAAAAAGAAATCCGCCATGGTTGCCGTGGTTGTCGGCTGAACATGTCGCAGCAAGTCGTACGTATCCTGGATTTGCCCCCCGATCGAGAGGAAAAAGCCGGATGCAACCAAAATCCATAGCGCCTGGGTCTCGGTGCTTTGTGTGGAGGCGCACCGGAGGCAACCGGCGGCTGCAAACAGAAACTCCAATGCGATCAGCGCGTTGAACGCAACCATTGCCTGCGGGTCCACGACCACCAGAACGCCCTGAGCAAGGAGGCTAATGGCGCAAACTGCGAACAAAACGCGGATGGACAGCCATCGTGGATACGCAATGGTTGGAGTCGCAAAGGATCGTGCACTCGGCTCAATCGCAGGGCCGGGCGTGGACGCAATGTCGTATAGATCCGCTTGTTGAAGCAGCCGCGGATTGTCGGCAATCATCATGCGCTACACCACAGGAGTCGAGTCGCCGCAGGTTTGTCGCCCATTCGGGCGCGCAAGAGATTCCCGCGGCAATCGCGATACCTATTTCGTCAGTAACGGAGTGTTGCTCCTAATACTGCACGGAATTGCTTCACAATGGGATGTTTTTTTGGCTGGATTAGCACGTTGGTAACATCCGCGCCTGCGCCTGAGATAGAGAATGATCCCCGACGGTGGTCGAGGAACTGCGCGCTGCGAGTGAGGAGGAAAGTTTGAGGCCTTTGACCTGTCGTCTGGGTCGACGAGGCAACCCGCGACGAAAAACCAGGGATTCGGTTGGGTTCGAACCATCTCCGCATAGGCCCTTTTCATCAGGACACGTGCGTCTTACCTCTTTTTCGTGAACAGACTCAGATCGATTGCAGCTGCCATCGCCTTATACCCGGCGTCTTTCGGATGCAGATGATCGCCGGAATCATACTGCGCTGCAAAATGCTGCGGGTTTTGCGGATCGCGCACGGCTTTGTCAAAATCGGCAACGCCATCGAAGATCGGGCTGGTACGAATCCACTCATTCACCGCATTGCGAACCTGGTTGCCTGCATCGGAATAATATCCGCAACCCTCATACGGCGTCAGCGTCGCGCCAATCACTTGGATGCCGTGCTGATGGGCCTGCACCGCAATTTGCGCAATGCCCGCCTCCAACCGCTGCGTGAGGTCACCGTACGGTTGATGATCGCTGGCGAACCGACCAATGTCGTTGATGCTTTCCAGGATGATGACGTAGCGAGCGCCGCTGCGCGCAATCAAATCCCGGTTGATGCGCGACACCCCGTCCGGCCCATAGCCATCCAGCAGGACGCGATTGCCACCGATTCCAACATTCACCACTCCCAGCACGCCAGCCTTTTTCGTTCCCGGATCGGCTGCCAGCCGCCTCGCCAGATAGTCTGGCCAGCGATCGTTTTCATTCTCCGTGGCATAGGCACCGTCGGTAATCGAGTCGCCAAAAGCGATCACAGCGGAATCACCGGGCGCGTCCACATCGACGCCGGAAACAACGTACCAGGACTTGCTCTCCCAGGATTTTCCTCCCAGATCCGACGCCGCGACTTGATTGCCCTTCGCCGCATACGAGATCTGGGCGGAATAGGAATGCTCCGTCGTCGCCATGGTGTGATCCGGAAAATACAGGCTGACAGCAATGTCCGTGAGCGCCGGAACGTCAAGCGCAACAGGGTCGCTGACGACCTCGGCCCCTGGAGCAATGACCACCGTGTCGCTACCGTTGAACGTCAATGCATGGTCGGTGCCGGCCTGAATGCCGCTTTGATTCGGAGTTCCGTCGCGATTGGTACCGAAAGTTCCACTCGCGCTCACCGCAATGTGTGCCGCGCCAATGTGCAGCGGCTCCGTGCCAAAGCGGTTCGACAACCACACACGCGCCTGCTCGCCGCCAACGCTGGTGTGCACGATCTCCCGCAATGTATGGCCGGTGAAGTCTGGCGCATCGCCGGGATTGGTGGCCACCATCCCCGCACCCCAGGTCGCCACCCAAGGCGAATGCGCGGCCGCGCCTGCGGCGTAACAGCTGGGGACAGCCAGCATGAAACTTGCCATCGCCAACGCTGCGAAACCGGCAGCAAGACGATGCGAGACGCTGCGAACACGTCCCTCGAGACCCAAAGAAGTTGGAAAGAGTTTCATTGTGCTCCTCGGATTGTCGGTATGGATGGATCCTGCTGCTGCAAACGCGCAGGATATTTCGTCGTGTCCAGAATACTCTTGCGAGCACGCTATGCCATCGAATTGCCATGGTCAACGCTGGAAAGCGTTCGCGCAACCTCGTCACATTCCTTCTATCAAAAACTTGCCAGCACTGCCTGCTGAGGCTGACACGATGCTGGTTCACGGAAACCGGAGAGACTAGTATTCGCGTTGGTAGGTGCGGGTAATGCGGTCGTGCCAGCAGAGACTGTCTTCGTCGACAAAACACCAGAGGAATCCAATCCCCAGCGGCAGAAGGGATACCCACCACGCAGCCAGGCGCCGTTGCAGCGCGGATCGGGTCGGGTTCTGATCGTCGAAAGTACACAGCGCAATATGCGCGTACAACATTCCAGCAGTGGCGCCGCTCAGAGAGAAGAACAGCATCTGATACAGCACCCACAATGCGACATACACAACGCCCGCCAGGGCAGCCGCGGTCAGCCCGGTCGGCAGGTGCGGAGTGGAGGCGACAAAGACTACCAGAAATCCCAAGAAGCCTGCGGTCACCGCTGCAAAATCGACGGCGAATGCCATCACGCGGCGATCGATCGACGCGGGATCGACCATGAACGGCATATATTCCGAAGCCGCTGGTTGGGCTTTCCGAGCGTACGCAGCCGGTTCCTTATCGAGCGAGATCGAGGCCCATTCCAACCCGCGAAAATTCGAGGAAGCCGTCGTGTTCGATTTGGAATTGATCGAGCCCGCTGACTTCGACGTCGCCGCATTGCCGCCGGGCGTCATCGTCGTCGAACGGGTTTGTGCCGCGACAGTGGAAGAATGCTGTCCAGAAGTTTCCTTGACGTGTTCGCGTGTTGTGGCTCGTAAGGTCTGAATCCCGTCCGCCTCGGTCGCGACTTTTTTGGCGACCTCAGAGTTGATGGCCGCAGACACACTGTTCTGCACGCCTGCTACGAATTCTTCAATCGCCTTCCGCTGAGTCTTCGCGGCTTCTTCCGCACTTGGTTGCGACTCCGATTGCGCCGCAGCTTCGATTTCGTTCTGCGCTTCGACTTCGGGTTGCACTTCAAAGATGCGAAGCTGCGCCGGCGATTCTTCTGGATACGCAGGGGCTTGTGCGCGTGTGGGATCTTCCGGCAGATGCGGGCGAGCGCGTCGAGGCGAGATGAGCTCGCGAGGGAACTCAATGAGTTTCGACGGCAGCATGGTGCGGGGTTCGATCAGCGCTGAAGAAAGCAAGTCTTCCAACGACGGTTCCGGTTCTGGCTCCACCTGGTGCAAGCGCATCTCTCGAGTGCGCTCGGCAAACTGCGGCATCACGGGCGTTCCCGGCACCATGGGCTGAATCGGTTCTGCATCGGCAGCGGAATGAACGGCGACCGAGGTTGCTTCGGAATTTGAGGGGGAGGGCTGAGCACTTGCTTCTGCGTCGAAATCTTCAAATAAATTGCCGGCGCTCTCGACCGCTTGATCCGCGTGTTGCGCGCGCTGTTCCGCCTCCAACGCTTCGGCGCGTGCGGTCTCTGCAGCGATCAATTCACTGTATGTGGGTGCGGATGCGTATCGAGATGCCACTGCGCGAGCGATCTTTGTTGCTCGAGAGTCGACAGGGGTTCTAGGCGGCGACGAGGGTTTGGCCGCTGCTTGCGGGCGGTGCGCTCGATAACGATCGAGACGCTCCGAAATCTCATGTTTCCAATCATCACTCAGCAATTGCTGCTGAGGGACTAATGGCGACTGTGGCGCGGACAATGCTGGACTCACCCTTATCTCCTATTATATAGCCCCATTAATAGTGCAATTTCCACAAAAAAATTCTCATGCCTAAATTATGTTTCCTGAGAACAGAGATGCAACCCACGGGCGCAATTCTGTCTCATGACAAAAACACATTGCAGTTCGGCTCGAGAAAGGAAGAATCGCGAAGAGATCAGACAAGAGCCAGCACGCCGCATGCAGCACAAGTGCGTCGTCGGCCAGGATCGTGTATGTACCAGAGCGGCGGGTCAGAAAACATGTGCAGAAACTTTCATTGCTGCGGGAACGTTTACACTGAAAGTGTTCCGGCCCATGAGAACCCGTGTCTGTATCTGTACCATGCTGCTCGCGTTTTGTCATGTGAGAATGAATGCGCAGGCATTGGCGATGAGGCATCCGCCGGGTCAGTCCGGAATCCATCTCATCCTGTCTGCCGCTGCCAAGAAACAGTCCGGCGCGCCCACCACTTCCAGTCAGAATTCAGTTGCATCCGCACCCGCGTCGACATCGGACGCAAATCTTCCGGAAGCGCCACAACCTGCGGCTGACAATCTTCCGATCGCGGAGCCGATCCCGGCGCCGCCCGCCGGGGTTCCAGTCACCATCCGTGCGCGACATCAGGAACGCCGCGGTGATATGTACGATTTAGAGGGGGGGGTGGAAATCGATTACAAGGACTATGTGATCCTCGCGGACCATGCCACCTATGACACCGCGACCGGAGACGTCGTCGCCAACGGGCATTTGCAAGTGACAGGCGGTCCGGATAACGAAGACTTTGCCGCCGACCACGGCACTCTCAACCTGAATCAACAGACGGGCCGTTTCTATGACGTCATCGGATCCGTCGGCGTAATCCACCCGGCTTCGCCGGCCAACGCGTACATTCCCAAAATTTTTGGGCTTCCGCCTTCCAGCAATCGAAGCCTGTACACATCGACAAATCCGTTCCTGATCAGCGCCAAGGAATTGGTCAAGAAAGGTCCGGAAAGCTACGAGCTCATCGATGGCACCATGACCTCCTGCCGCCTGCCGAGGCCCGATTGGCGCATTCTTGCTCATCAGATCATCGTCGACAATGGGACCGCAAAGGCGAAGAACGCAGATTTTCAGGTGTTGAATAAACCATTGTTGTTTTTGCCGTATGTCACTCACGGCGTCGACACGGCTGCCCGCCAATCCGGTTTCCTGATTCCATCGCTCGAAGTCGGCTCCAGCATCAAAGGCACCGTGGTTGGCGAGCAATATTATTGGGTCATCAACCGCAGCGCAGATTTGCTGGTGGGGTTTCAGTACTATTCCCTGCGCGGATGGGAACAGAACGCCGAGTTTCGCTACAAAGGGCTAGGCCACGACTTTGTCCACGGGTTGTATAACGGCGTAGAAGACAGGGGACTGGCGCCGAATTACGTGAATCAAGGTGGACAGGACACCATCGTGACTGCGCGTCACGACATGACGCAATATACCCGCTTCGTCACCAACACGGAGTACCTGAGTTCCTACGTGTACCGCCAGGTCTTTGCGCCCAGCTATTCCCAGGCCGTCTCTTCCGAGGTGAAGTCCTGGGCTTTTCTGACGCATGAAAAAGACGGCTTCGCCAGCACGTTCGACACCGAACGCTATGAAAAATTCGCCAGCGACACATCGGGCGATGAGATACGAATTTTCCATCTGCCACGCATTGAATTCGACGCGGTCGACCACAACCTCGGCTCCCCCGGAGTGCTTGCGGGGGGCGAGGGCAGCTTTGGATTTCTCACTCGATCGGAGCCGTATTATCAATCTCACCATGTCGGGCGGTTCGATCTTTTTCCGCACATCACGATGCCGTGGATTGCCGATGGATGGACCATTCGCCCGACCTTGGGGGTGCGAGAGACGGGTTATTCGCACAGCCAAATGCTGGGCCCCGTGCCTGCGAATGAACCTCCTCCTCCCGCAAGTGCGTTGTCAGGAGAAGATGCTGTACCCACCGCAATGGATCCTTCCATCAATCGTGCCGCGGTGGAAGGCGACTTGCAAATTCTGCCGCCGGTATTGGAGCGTGACTTCGACGGCCCCTTCCTGGCGAATCATTTCGGCGTGGCGCTTCGGCATACGATTGAGCCGGAAATCAATTATCGTTACGTTGCCGGCGTCAGCAATTTCAACAAGATTCCGCGCTTCGACGTCACTGACATCTACAGCGATACCAATGAAGTGGAATACGGGCTGACGCAGCGGCTTTTCCTAAAGCGGCTGAACCCTAAGCCGTGTGCGGAAAATGCTGCTGTTCCAGAACAGACAGAACAAACGGACCCGTCGAATCATACCTGCGGAGACGCCTCTCGGCAGTGGCTCTCGTGGTTTGTCGGACAGAAATATTTCATCGATCCAACATTCGGCAACGCAGTCATTTCCGGACGCCGCAACATATTTACGACGACTCTGGATATGAGCGGCGTCGATTACATAACCGCACCGCGCAACGTCTCGCCGGTCGTCTCCCGGCTGCGAGTGGCGCCCAGTTCCAATGCCGATCTGGAGTGGGCCGCAGACTACGACACAAAAGCTGGGCGATGGGCCGCCAGCAATGTGTTCGCGGACTACCATCATGGCAACTTCTTTTCCGGGCTCGGCCATTCTCTGCTGAACGCCGTCGGCGAAACTCCAGAACCGCCGACCCAGCCCGCAAATGTTGTGAACTATAACCAGATGCAGGTTCTTCTAGGCTACGGCGCCATCACTAAGCCGGGATTGAGTATGGCGGCAAAAGGCGACCTTTCACTGGAAGGACGCGCGCTCGAATATGGCGGTATCCAGGCCACCTACAACCGAAATTGCTGCGGCCTTACGGTGGAGGTGCAGCGTTTCGCGCTAGGGACGGTTCGCAATGAAACGTCGACGACCTTCAACCTGTCATTGTCGGGTGTAGCGGCAGTCGGCAGCCTGGTCCGCGCCGAGCGCCTCTTCTAAATCCACCCTGTCCCCCGGTAGGAAAGCGGCCGACAAATCCCTGCAACGCAACATCTGAAAAACCCCAAGTTTTGGACGCCACCGGAATCTATGGAATGACCCCATTCCTTGTAGCCAGGAACGGCGGCAACACGGCTCTGCGTGTGATAATGGGGGTACATCCATCGCGTGGGGAACTCGTTGCGCATATCTCGTTTTTTACTCGTTTTCATCCTGGTTGCAGGAATGGGCTGCAAAGCGCAGACCCCGCCACTGAGCAATGCACTCCAGGCGAAACTCGATCGACAGATTGAGCTGACAATTCGTTCCCAATACAACGTTCCGCCGGATTACACCGTGACGTTGGGCGACCGCACAAAAAGCGACATCAATGGATTCGATACGTTGCCTGTCACCTTCAGCAACGGCTCTCAAAAGAAGACAACTCTTTTTCTAATTTCGAAGGACAACAATACGCTGGCGCGGCTGGAAAAGTTTGATTTGACCAAGACCCCCGGCACAGGGATCAATGTGCTCGGTCGCCCCATCCGCGGCAATCCGAAAGCCAAGGTCACGCTTGTCAACTTCGACGATCTGGAATGTCCGTTCTGTGCACGAATGAATGAGGTTTTATTCCCCGGTACAGAGCAGCATTATGGCAACCTGGTGCGCTACATTTTTCTGGACTTTCCGCTCACTCAGCTTCATCCCTGGGCCATGCATGCCGCTGTCAATGTCAATTGCCTGGCGGATCAAAGTCCCACTGGATATTGGAACCTGGTTGACACCCTCCACTCACAAAGCGACGAGATTTCCGGCGGCCGTGGGCAGGAGAGTTTGGCCGCCAGCGTTAAAAAAGTGGACGATCTAACCCTGGCCGAAGGAAAGCGCGAGAATGTCGACATGGGGAAGTTGCAGGCCTGCATATCCAAGCAGGATGAGTCGGTGATTCGCGCTTCCATGAAGCAGGGCGACGCGCTGGGAGTCGATGGTACTCCGACTATGTTTGTCAACGGCGAGCGTGCTACAGGAGCTCTTTCGCAATCCATGCTTTGGACTATTATTGATCGCGCCATTCGTGACGCCGGAGAAGTGCCACCCCCAGATAACAACTCCACACCAGCTGCAGCTCCGACTGCGCCGGGGAGCTAGCAGCGGACATGGCACCAGTGTGAGCGCACCCGAAACCGTCGAATTCACAGAACGGTTGGAACATGGAACGGCCGGAAGCAATGCGAACCCGGCAGGTAAGTAAATGGAGAACGGATTGAACGTCATCATGCAGACTTTGTCGAATTCCACCACCGCTGAATTCTCTCGCGGGCCCGTAAAAATGGCCCTGCAACGCACTGCCAAGCTGGGTGCCGTCGCCATAGCCGGGGCTCTCTTCTTCGCCTCACTCGCGGGTTGCTCGCGCACACCCAATCCGGATGTCTGGGCCACGGTGAATGGCCATCCGATTACGGAATCGGAAGTGAACAAGTATTACGAAACCCAAGTGAACTCCAGACAACAGCAGCCGACCGCGGATGAAGCCGCGATGCTGAAACTGGAAGTCCTGCATCAGCAGATTGGCGAAGAAGTCATCCGGCAGCAAGCGGAAAAATTGCACCTGGTGGCCACCGATGCCGAGGTCGACGCAAAAATCGCGCAGCTGAAAGCGCCTTACACGGAGCAGCAATTCAACGACCAACTCAAGACCAAGGGGTTGACCATGGATGATATTCGCCGCGACATCTGGCTGAATCTCACCATGGATAAGGTAATGAACAAAGAGATCGAATCCAAGATCAACATTACCGACGAAGACGTTGCAAATTTCTACAACCTGCACCAGGCTGAGTTCAACCTGATCGAGCCGCGGTACCACCTGGCACAGATCGTCGTCACTCCAACTCCGGCGCAGCAGGTGGGAAATCTGCAAAACAGCAAAGCGCGTAATGACCAAGAAGCGCGCAAGAAGATTAACTTGCTGCATAATCAGTTGGAAACTGGAGCGAATTTTGCCCAGCTCGCTGCCAACTATTCCGAAGACCCCAATACCAATTCCAGTGGCGGCGACATGGGCTTTATCCCGGCGTCGCAACTCAAGTCGGACCCTGAAGTGTTCGCCGCCATCAGCAAATTGCAACCCAGCCAGATTACCCCGGTTCTGCCCATCACGCGAGGCCCGTCCAAGCAACCGGCCGCGTACATCATCTTCAAGCTGATTGCAATTGAACCTGCAGGGCAGCATCCATTGAGCGATCCTCGCGTGCAGCAAATGATTCGTCAGCAACTGCACGACAGCCGCTCTCGCCTGCTGGAAAGCGCGTACAACGAAATGCTGCGAGATCAAGCCCGCGTGGTTAATTATTACGCAGAAGACATTCTGAAGAACGCCCACTAGAACAGTTCGTGATTCACCCAAAAGTCAACTGTGCTGGTAAAAATGAGACCCGCTTTGAAAGTGGGTCTCAAACTTTTTGCGATGGGAGACGGCTTATATGAGCGCGCTTCCACGATCTGGCGATTGCGTTAACATCCGTGCCAAGTTATCATCACGCCCGAAGGCCGAAGAGTGGGGACGGCAGTGATGAATTGATGACACGCCACTCCAACACGGCTGATATAGGCCTATTTACAGATTGCTTGAAGGTTTAGGAGCGGAGTGTCAAATGAAACTGTTGCGGTGCTTTGTCGTTGTTCTCTCGTTTGCTATGACCTGTTCGGCTGCCGAACTGCCGAAGTGTTATCAGACAATGCCCCAGGTTACATGGATCGTGCAAAATGTCGATCACGTCAGCGCAGCATGGAAGGCGCTCGGTCTTTCCGATATTCAGGAATCTCCTCACATCCAGTTCACCGGCAAGTATCGCGGAAAGCCTGTCACCATTCGGGCCCGGCAGGTGACTGGCCATCTCGGCAATCTTAGCGTTGATTTCATTCAGCCAGACGCTGGACAGAACAATGCTTTTTCGCAGTTTCTCTCCAGCCACGGTGACGGAATCTTCTCCTTCGTTTTCGAGGCTTCGAGCAAAGAGGAAATGAACCGGGAGATTCAGCGGATGGGCAGCCTCGGCGTTGGTGTGCTGCAGCAGCTGACCGTGAAAGAGAATGGCACGCCGGTCACGTTCACCTACTTCGATACCGACCCCCACGGAAAATATGTGCTGGGTCTCGTCTACTCGCCGGGCGCGATACCTGCTCCCGGCGGCAAAACGCTGGTCTCGCACTTCGGGGCTGTTGTTCGCAATCTCCCGGCTGTCTCGGCATACTGGCAGAAGCTTGGATTTCAGCCGATCCCGATCGAAAAAGCGACGCCTCGGAAAGATATGCGGTATCGCGGCAAGCCATTGTGGTTTTACTTCGATGTCGGGTTTGAGCGCATTAACCCGCAGTTCGCGGTCGAGTGGATATCTGCGCCCGCGACGCCGCCCAACATTTATGCGGATTACTTGAAGCTCCACGGAGAAGGAATTCAACACATGGGAATGCCCGTCGACGATTTATCGAAAACCGTGGCAGCGTACGAGAAGCACGGCTACACCATCTGGCAAGCCGGGGCCTGGGGCGATGTCGGCAAGAAAGACTCCGGCCAATACAAGTACATGGATACGAATTCCATCGGCGGCATCAGCGTCGAATTACTTCACGCCTATTAGCGAACCGCCGGGCTGGTCCATTTTTGGCAATCGCTGACAGAAGGAATGCATGAAATCAAATCGCATTCGTTGGGCGCTGCCTATCCTGGGTGGACTCCTTCTCGCCTTCAGCGGGACCATCCACGCGCAGCAATCGAATTGGCTTCCCCACCTAGCGCACAACCACGGCGCCACCCAGATCATCGTCGATGGAAAACCATTTTTGGTGCGCGGCGGAGAACTCGAGAACTCCTCCGCCTCCAGTCTGCTGTACATGGAAACCGTCTGGCCGAAAATCGTCGCCATGCACTGCAACGCAGTTCTGGCTCCCGTCTATTGGCGGTTGATTGAGCCACAGCAAAGTAAGTTCGACTTCACCACCGTCGACGGACTCATCCAGGGCGCGAGGCAACACCATATGCGACTGGTGCTGCTTTGGTTCGGAAGCTGGAAGAACAGCATGTCCAGCTATGTTCCAGATTGGGTGAAAGAGAATCAGCAGCGATTTCCGCGAGCGGTGCGAGCCGATGGAACCAGCCTTGAAATTCTCTCCGCCCTCAGCCAGAACAATCTATCGGCGGACTCGAACGCGTTCGTAGCTCTGATGCGGCACGTGCGGAACATAGATTCCGCGGAGCATACCGTCATCATGGTTCAAGTGGAAAACGAAGTTGGCATGATTCCCGACGCGCGCGATCATAGCGCCGCCGCCAATGCTGTTTTTCTGTCTCCGGTGCCGTCCGCACTCACAAGCTATCTAGTAAGCAATAAAAATTCGCTGGAATCCGCTCTTAAGCAGGCATGGGAGGCGCATGGAGCCAAGGTGGGCGCGAACTGGCCGGACACATTCGGCGTTGGCCGCGAGACAGATGAACTGTTTACTGCCTGGACAGAGGCCCACTACACCGGCGAGGTCGCGGCCCGCGGGAAGCAGGTCTATCCGCTGCCGATGTATGTCAATGCCGCGCTGATACGCCCCGGAAAACTGCCGGGACAATATCCCAGCGGTGCTCCGCTGCCGCATTTATTTGACGTATGGCGCGCGGCCGCACCGACCATTGATTTCTTCGCGCCTGACTTGTACTTCCCCAATGTGGTGGAATGGGCCAATCGATATGCGCGGCCACATAATCCCTTGTTTATTCCGGAGTCAGGCCGCGCGGACGCGGCGAATTTAGGAGCCAATGCGTTCTATGCCTATGGCCAGTTAAATGCCATGGGCTACTCCGTTTACGCGCCGGAATTTTTAAAGCCAGAAGAGCAACAAACGCTGGGCCGCGCCTACGCAGTGATCGATCAGCTGACGCCGCTCATTCTCGCCAACCAGGGAACTCCGCGCATGGTCGGCATTCGCGCGCCTTCCAACTTTGCCGGCACCGTCGATTTGACGCCGCAGCAATTCACGCTCGGAGGTTACACGTTCCTGGTTCACTTTCGAGAACCCGCGTCCATCTCTGTCGGCGCAAAGGTCGAACCGGAAATTCCCGGTGCTCACGGCGGGATGATCATCCAAACAGGGCCGAACGATTTTCTGGTGGCGGGAACAGGAATGGTGATCACCTTTGCGGCCGCTAGCGAGCCGGGTTCTCTCGCAGGCATTGATTCCATCTGGGAAGGAAACTTTGTGAACGGAACGTGGACGCCAGGTCGAGAGTTGAACGGCGACGACGACAATCAAGGCCGATCTCTGCGCATGCCAGCCGGTCAATTCACGATTCGGCGCGTGCGCCTTTATCGTTATCGCTAGCACCTGAATAGTGTTGTGAGGCGGTCGCGCTAGTCAATCACCAGGAGTAGTTTTCCTGCCTGCACAATGGCTCCGGCCTTGACAGCTATTCGAGTGACTCTTCCAGGCCTGGAAGCTTTCAACTCGTTCTGCATTTTCATCGCTTCCATCACCACCAGGGATTGATCGGTTTTGACGACATCACCGACACCTACCAGCAACTTCACAATGAGACCCGACATCGGCGCCGTGATCGATAGCGCGCCACTCTCGCTGACAGATGTTCTCTTCTGTGATCGCAACGATCGGGGATCCGAGATAGCGAAGGTCATACGGTGCTCGCCGACGACCACTGCTTCAGCACCCGGACGAGGATCGAAGACCACGCGATAGGAACGCCCATCGATCAGCAACGACAAAACACGAGGGGAAAGAAAGCGCGCATCCGCGGCGCAGGGCTTGCCGTCCAGGAGAAACCGTTCCGCACTGCCAGGCCCATGCTCGACCGAAAGCGTGTGTTTGTGGCCACGCAACTCAACGTCGTACGTCATTGTCGAAGTGCCTCACTACGTGCCGCCGCTTTCCATTTCGATGGACTGCCGGATGCATTGCCGTTATAAGTGGGAGACGCGCGCTCGGAATCTTCGGCCGCGCCCAAGCTCTCTTTCTGGTGAAAAATTGACGCAGCAATGACCGCAGCCTGCTCTCGTAATGCCTGACGTTCGGAGTTTCCCTTTTCCGCCTTCAGTCGAAATTGTGTCAACAGCGGTTCCAGGTAACTGATGTCGACCTTCCCGGCGCGAAAATCCGAGTCACGCAGAATGCGGCGAAACAATCGAACGTTCGTGGCAATACCGCCGACGTGGTACTCACACAGCGCACGCAACATGCGCTCAATCGCCATATCCCGCGTAGAACCGAACGCGATCAACTTGGAGATCATCGGATCGTATTCCAGCGGAACCGTCCATCCTTCATAAACGCCACAATCTTCGCGAATTCCGGGCCCGGACGCCTGCCGAAAACGGGTGATCTTTCCCGGAGACGGAAGAAAATCCTTCTCTGGATCTTCGGCATAGATGCGACACTCGAGCGCGTGTCCGCGAAGTTGTATCTCCTGCCGGGTGAAAGGCAGCGGCGCGCCTTCCGCAATCCGAATCTGCAAATGCACCAGATCAAGCCCGGTCACAAATTCAGTTACAGGATGATCGGCGGACAAACGCGGGTTCATTTCAAGGAAGTAGAAGTTCCGCTTTGAGTCCAGCAGAAATTCAACGGTCCCCACATTCGTATACCCAGCTGCCTCGGCCAGCCGGATCGCAGCCTCGCCCATCCGCGTTCTCAACTCTTCATCCACAATCGGCGACGGAGCTTCTTCAATAATTTTCTGGCGGCGGCGCTGAACACTGCTTTCGCGCTCACCGAGCGAAACACAATGTCCGTGCTGGTCGGCGACAATCTGCACCTCAATCGAGCGCGCATGATCGATCAGTTTTTCCAGGTATACCGCGCCGGATCCGAAGGCTTGTTCCGCTTCAGCGCGAGCGCTTGTTAGCGCCTCCTCCAGCTTCATTCGGGAGTGCACAATGCGCATTCCCTTTCCTCTTCTGCCGGCGACTGCTTTCAACAGAATCGGATAGCCGACCTGAGCGGCCACCTGCTTCGCATCCGCAAGCGACTCCACCGGCCCCATGGATCCAGGCACGCGCGGGAGTTCAGCCGCGTCGGCGATTTGGCGCGCACTGGTCTTCGATCCCAGCTTCCGCATCGCGTTCGCATTGGGCCCCAGGAAATGAATGTGCGCGGCTTCGCACGCCGCGACAAAGTCGACATTTTCCGCCAGAAAACTGTACCCAGGATGAATGGCGTCGGCGCCGCACTGCTTGGCGATGTCTAGAATCAGATCAGGACGGAGATAGGATTCGTGCGCGGGTGAGGGCCCCAGGCGATAGGCTTCATCCGCATAGGCAACATGCAGACTGGTCCGATCTGCGTCAGAGTAGACCGCAACCGACGCGATCCCCAATTCCTTGCAGGCGCGAAGGATTCGCAGCGCAATTTCACCACGATTGGCGATCAGGATTTTTTTGATCTTCTTCAAGGCTCAGTGTACCCGCTTTGCGAACCGAGCTGGTGTGAGACGGATCACCATGTCTGCTGGCCGCCTCAAAAGATCAAGGCCCCCGATTTGTTCGGAGGCCTTTGACTTGATACGTTGTGCCGCAGTTTGTCGAGGACTACTTGCCGAGAACAATGCCCTTCGGAGCATTCTGGTTCGCCTTGATCTCGTTTGCTTTGCGGGCAGCCATAGCTTTCTGCACCCATTGATCAGCGGTGGCCAAATCCGCTTTGCGCGCATCGTCGTTTCCGCATTCAGTTTCGGCTTTACGACGATAGAGCAGGTTGATGTAGGCCATTGCCTCGTCGTAATTTTCCTTCAGCTGGACTGCCTTGTTCAGCGCATCCAAACCTTGCTGGATGAGCGGAGTGTTCTTTTCCGCCAGCGCTTCGCAAGCCTTTTTGTCCTTGATCGGATCGCCGTTGTCATGCAGCCCCAGCGATTGGCGAACTGGAATGGCATTTTTGTATGCGACCGTCCAGTCAATCACGCCGATGGTGTAGTACGCAGCCGCATCGTTTGGATCTACGTCGATCACTTTCTGTTGATAGGCCCTGGCTTGATCAAAGTTCTGGATGTTCAGATAGAGCGCCGCAATTCCCTTTAGAGCATTGACGTCCCTTGGCTCTTTCTCCAGAACAATTTGAAAGTTCTGAATCGCAAGCTGCGCATTTTTCAAATTGTCAGGAGTTTGAAGATTGGGAACCACTTGCTGGGAATATGCAGTAGCAAGATAGAGGCGAGCCATCGGCAACGTGGGATCGAGCGAAACCGCCTGCTGGAAATGGTTGATGGCTTCTTCGTAGCGAGCCGTTTTGAAAGCTTCTACGCCCTTGTTCAGTTGGTCACGGGCTTTAAGTCGGCTACATCCGGTGGTGAGAAATAACACAGTGCATAGCAATGCTGCCATGACCGGAAGACGTACAATGCGATTCATTCGGCTTGACCTCTCCTTACAATCAGTCGACGCCCACCCAGGCTGGAACGGCAGGGAAAACCTTTGCAGAAGTTGTGATTTTCCTTACTGTGTGATCTTACTCTGTTTCGTGCAATTGAGAAAGTTCTCGAACACGCCTGTTGCTGCCACCTGGTCGCGGCAGAACAGGGCTGCAGATGCCGCTATTGTCCGGCGGCAATTTTTGGAGTGATCACGCCGATGTGGTCGACGTTGGCCTGGTTGCCGATGTCCACGACGTCCGCAATCGTAGCCCAATCCAGATTGGGATCGCCCTTGATGAACATAACCTTGGTGGCCCGGGTGGCATAGATTGCTTCCAATTGAGGCAGCAACTGGCTATGGGCAACGTCGGTCTCATTGATCTTGTACGCAGGCTTTCCTCCAGGAGACGAAAGTACCTGCACCACGATGGTGGTATCGCTATTGTTCTCGTGCTGCGGATTTTTTGGCGGCTGCGGTACCAGCGCGTCCAGGCCGTGTGGCGTGGTCGGCGTGATGACCATGAAAATGATCAACAACACCAGCAGCACGTCGATAAGAGGAGTGACGTTCGGGGTCGACGAAAGACCGCCGACGTTTCCACCTGTCATTGCCATGAGATTATCCTCGCTTCATGAAACTGCGGGTTCGGTGCATCCGACATCCCGCGCATTGTTCTGTCTTAACCTGCATTGCCGAGGCGCGCACGGAAAATGTTGCCCGCGACACGCGACTCCATCCTTAGTTGCCGGATGGATTTGGCGGAGTCTTTTGATTGGGTGGCGGCGTTGCATTTTGCTCGGGCTCGGTCAGGAACGCGACTTCATCGACGCCAGCGGTCCGCAGATTGTCGATTGCGTCCATCACAACGCCATAGCGAGCGCGCGCATCGGCGCGAATAAATACTGTCTTGTTGGGCTTATTTTCCAGCAGCGCCTGCGCTTTTGGGCCCAAATCCGCCAATGAAATCTGATTCGCACCCAGATAGACTCGGCCATCGCGCACAATGGATACCTTCACGGCGTCATCCTTGTCGGCATCGGGCAGCGGCACCGCGCTGATCGTTCTCGCCAGGTCAACGTTCACCTTGTTGTTCAACATCGGCGTGACGACCATGAAAATGATCAGCAACACCAGCATCACGTCGACCATCGGGGTCACGTTAATGTCGGAATTGACCTTTTTACCTTCGTCTCGTTTTGCGATTCCCATAACAAACTCCCAGAGGTCTAGAACCCCACACCGCGCAAGGGGCATGGAACATAGCCCAAAATGTTTTCAGGTTCGGCCCGGCAGGCCGGCGAAACTATCAAGCTTCGCCAGCCACGTCCGTCATTCCTGTGTGAAACCGCGTCCTGAACTTCCAGGCTTCCAGTTAGCGGCGTGCGCCCTGCTTCAGGAAGTAATCCACCAGTTCGCTGGAGGAGTTGTCCATTTCGACGTCGAAGGCTTCCACGCGGTTGGTGAAGTAGTTGAAGGCCATAACGGCCGGGATGGCGACGAACAGACCGAACGCCGTGGTGACCAGCGCTTCAGAAATACCACCGGCTACTGCGCCAATACCGGAAGTTTTGTTGGTTGCGATGGATTGGAACGCGTCAAGAATACCGATAACCGTTCCGAACAGTCCGATGAACGGCGCTGTCGAACCGATCGTCGCCAGACCGCCCAGACCGCGCTTCAGCTTGGCATGGACAATTGCTTCTGACCGTTCGAGGGCGCGCTGGCTGGCTTCGACCTGGTCTTCTGTAACCGTGCCACCGCTACCGTAATTGCGGAACTCCTGCAGACCAGCGGTGACGACTTCAGCAAGGTGAGACTTCTTGCTGCGGTCAGCGACCTTGATCGCTTCATCCAGGCGGCCTTCCTTCAAAGCACCGGCAACCTTGGGGGCAAATTCACGGCTCTGCTTGCGGGCGGCCGAGAAATACAGAGCGCGGTCAATCATCACAGCCAGGGACCACACCGACATGATCAGAAGAAGGAATACGACGCCCTTCGGCAGCCAGCCCATGTTGTGCCACATGTCCACGATGCTGAAGCCGACCTGCTGCTGATCTTGGAAGAACGCGGCGAGAGACGCCGAGTGGGGAACGAATTGCGATACGTGTGCGAGAATCACAGGAATTTATCCTCCTTAAGGATAAGCTTGCTTTGGTTATTACCGGGCTACTACATGTTTTGAGCGAGTGAATGCGAAGTTATCACTCATTCAAAGTGAAAACAACACTGATTGTCGTGTCGACGGAGACAGGTACCCCATCGAGCACGGTAGGACGATACCGCCAGCGCCGCACGGCATCCAATGCCGACTCCTGCAACATGGCTGGACCACTCACCACTTTCAAGTCCTCAATCGTCCCGTTCTTTCCGATAGTTGCAGCCAAAACAACGGTGCCCTGAATGCGGGCCGCTTTGGCGATCGGCGGGTAGATGGGTTGAACCATATCGATGATCTTGCTGGCCTCAACACCCGACGAAACTGTGATCTTCTTCGGCGCCGCAACCTTGACCACGGGACCGGTGCCCATGCTGCCAAGAATGCCGCCAATCACGCCGCCTCCGCCGCCGAGGCCGCCCATTCCCTGCACGCCGCCAGTGACGCCCGGCGGGGGTGCCGATTCCTTCACCATCTTGATGGTCTTTGGAATTTTGCTGGGTGCGGTCAATTGCTGCGCCAGCGACTCCACGTGCACCTGTACAACTTTCACCTGCGGCGGAGGTGGCGGCGGGGGTGGGGGTGGGGGTGGCGGAGCCACCAACAAGGTTGCCAATGCCTGGTTCGGCAACGCTTCCGGATAAATAAGAGGAATCAGAATCAGAATGGTAACCACACTGGCATTTAAAATCGCGGTCGCGATCATCCAGTACTTACTTTTTGTTTTCAGCTTGTTAGCTGACTCAAATGTGCTGTCTTCGAACATAGCGGACCCCCTCGCGAACTCTTCGGCCAAAGCTTGTTTTTCCTTAGACACCGGATATGAGGTAGAAAGTTCCCGGAATATTCACGATCCGGTCACTTTTTCGCAACATTCCGGCCTCTCCATCGTTCCCCGATGATTTGCTGGCCACTGGAGGAGGATGTGGGCCGACGAAGCATCGGTTTCTTACAACAAAACAACGACACTTTTCCGTTACGCTTTCGCCTTTTTTCCGGCCGGTAGCGTGGCAACTTTGCCGCGCTTGCTGCGCCAATCCTGATATGCCACCAGCATCGGCGCCGCCACCGCAATCGACGAATACGTGCCGATCAGGATGCCAATCACCAGCGCAAACGAGAATCCTTTCAATACCTCGCCACCAAACAAGAACAGAGACAGCACCGTCAAAAATGTGAGGCCGGAAGTCAACACAGTCCGGCTCAGCGTCTGGTTGATGCTCTTGTTCACCAGGTCAGAAAGTGCGACACGGCGCATCAGTTTTAAATTTTCGCGGACACGGTCGAAGACCACGATGGTGTCGTTCATGGAATAGCCGATCAGCGTCAGGATGGCAGCTACCACGGTCAGCGTCATCTCGCGATTTGTCAAGCTGAACGCGCCCACCGTAATCAACGTGTCGTGGAAAACGGCCACCACGGCAGCCACGCCGTAGATCAGTTCAAACCGGAACCAGAGATACACCAGCATTCCCGCCAGCGAATACAAGGTCGCGAAAATGGCTTTCTGCCGCAGCTGCGCACCCACCTGCGGCCCCACAATTTCAGTGTTGCGCACCGTGAAGCCTGACAAATATGCTCCCTGCTGCAGCGCCGACACCACCCCCGGTTCAACCTTTCCATTGAGTTCTGAAAACGATCCGATCAGGCCGTCCTTCACTTTATCCCGATAGTTCAAAATCGTGTCCGCGATCTGCGGATACTGAATCTCTTCCACCGCCGGATTCGCCAGATGCAACGGATCTGTCTTGGTTAGAAAGTCCGTCAGCGACCCCTTGGTGGCGTTGTCGAGATCGAGCTTGCCGTCATTCGCCGCTCCGTTGTGCATATAGTTTTGCTGCAGGGTACGCACAATCGCCTCGCGAGGGGCATCGAGCGAGGTCTCTTTGGTTTCGCGCTGCGGAAGAGAAAAGATGACTTCATGATCCTCAGGATGGCCAAAGCGCACGATGTTCACATCGTGCAGCCCGGCGCGATCGGCTGCGCTTTGCAGGCGGGCATAGTTCGGCGCCTGCTCGAACTTCAAATAGATGAGTGTGCCGCCTTTGAAGTCAACGCCCAGCGGCAGGTGATGCCAGAACAGCAGCGATATCAAACCCGCAACGCTGAAGATCAAAGAGAAGCCCAGGAAATACCACTTCTTCCCCAGCCAGTCGATATTTACTTCACCAAAAAATTCCACGCCGTGCTCCGATGCTTGCTACGAACTTGTATTTTTTTCTTCTCCGCCATTGCCTTGCGTTCATCCGGCGGCATTGTGCAACTATCCGATCGAAATCGGCTCGCCCCGCTGTCTGCGATTCAGATGGGCTTCAAAAATGACGCGCGAGACAAACACTGCGGTAAACAGGTTCGCCAGCAGGCCGAAGGTCAGCGTAACCGCGAATCCCTTCACCGGGCCGGTTCCGAACAGGAACAGAATCGCGGCCGACACGATGGTGGTTACGTGGGTGTCGATAATGGTCTGGAATGCGTGCGCAAACCCTTGATCGACAGCAGCCGCGGGCGATTTTCCGGCCCTCGTTTCCTCACGTATTCGCTCAAAGATCAGCACGTTGGAATCCACGCCCATACCGATGGTCAGGATCACTCCAGCAATCCCCGGCAACGTCAGTGTCGCGCCGACATATCCCATGAATCCGAGCAGGATCACCAGGTTCAGAATCAGCGCCAGATCGGCGTTGATGCCCGCGCTGTGGTAATAGATGAGCATAAAGATCAGCACCGCCAGCAGGCCACCGACTGCGGCTTCCACGCCATGGCGGATCGAGTCCGCGCCCAGCGACGGCCCAATCGTCCGCTCTTCCAGGAAATGAATCGAGGCGGGCAGCGCGCCGGTGCGAAGCATCAGCGACAAATTCTGCGCTTCTTCTTTGGAAATGCCGCCGCCTTCAATCACGCCCTGGTCGCGAATCGCGCCATTGATCGTGGCCACTTCGCGCACTGTATTGTCGAGCACAATCGCCATGCTCTTGCCGATATTCGCGCTGGTGTACTTGTAGAAGTTGTCGCCACCTGCAGTGGTCAAGGTAAAGCTGACATCGGGGCGTCCATTCACGTCCACCGAAGGCTGGGCATCCCGGAACTCGGTGCCAGAGACAATTGGAATTCTGTTCAGCAGATAATATTGGCCGCCCGTGTCCGAACCGGTATCGGACTTCAGCAGCTCGGAATTCGGGGGCAAGGTTCCCCCATTGGCCTGGAGCGCGCCTGGCTGGTCAGGATAGGGCCCGCCCAGCACTTCATGAATTTCCAATCGAGCCGTCGACTGGATCACATCCCTCACACGGCCTGGATCTTCGATGCCCGGTAGTTCCACCAGAATCTCATTCGTACCCGGCCCGTAGATCTCCACCACCGGTTCGCTGACGCCAAGTCGATTGATGCGCTCGTAAATGGTTTCTCGCGACTGGTCCAACGCGCGCGTCTCGATGTCACGCACCACCGACGGCTTCATTGTCAGCGTGTAGGAATTGTTGGCTCCCGACTGAATGGCGTACTGGGCCGAGAACTGGTCTTCCAGCGCCGAACGCACCGCATCGTCCTTGTCCAGCGGCACACCGGTAATCGTAATGATCTGCGGCTCCGTTTTCGGTTGGGGCTTGGTCGCGGTTGCCCCGGTAGCACCCGCCGTCTGCAGGTCCGTAATGATGCGCTGCAGATCGCTGTCGGTGGTGGAGCCGACGGCTTCCGCCACCATCACTTGCAAAATCAGGTGAGTGCCACCGCTCAGGTCAAGCCCAAGGTGGATGCGGTCCGTGATCGACTGCTTCAACGCTGCGGGACTGAATCCATTGGGAATGCCAGTGATGCCGCCGATGAACACCAGCAGAATGGCAATAATGAGAATGGTTTTTCCAGTAAGGTTCTTACGCATTTGGGTCTACAGGGATGGTATGGAATTGTGTGCCGATGGTGCCGATATTGCGCTTCATGACTTCGCTTCATCCTCAGCGGTGGTAACGCTGGCGATTGCAGACTTGACCACTTCCAGCTTGATATTGTCCGGTGCTACCCGAATTTGAACGATGTCGTCCTTGACGGAAAGAATGATGCCTCGAATGCCCCCCGTAGTTGTGACTCGATCGCCCGACTTCAGCTTGGAAAGCATCTCCTGCCACGTCTTCTGCCGCCGCTGGCCGGGACGAATCATGAACATATAAAAAACAACAAAAATCAGAATGAAAGGTGCGAACGTGGTCAGGCTTTGCAGCGGGTTCGCGGCGAACAACACAAGGCTTGCCATGCGATGCTTTTCCTCTTGTCTTGCGGCATCCAGTCTTTTCTTAGGAGGCGGGGCCGAGGGTCCTGCGATTTAAATTCCTGCGCGTGCCCAGTCCAACCCACGCACAAATTACCGAAAAGGGAGCCTGCGTGCTGATCCCATTTCCGTTGACTTGCATCTATTCTCTAAGCGGGAGTACCGCAGACCACCTGATAAAGACCGTCTGAATATTTCCCTGAAACTTCTAGCTTACATCATGTTGGCGGGCGCGTCCCCGCGTTCGCGCCACCAGGTCGTCCAGCGCACCTAGGGAAATAGCATCGCGTACCGACTGCATCGTGTCAAGATAGGCGTATAGATTGTGGATGCTGTTCAGCGCCCCACCCAGCGGCTCTTTCGACATGGCCAGGTGTCGCAGATAAGCCCTCGTGTACCGCGTGCAGACCATACAGCCGCAGGCTGGATCCGGGGGATTCTGATCCTCCGCGTATTGCTGGTTCTTGATGTTCATTCGGCCTTCGCTGGTAAATAGCAAGCCATGCCGTGCCGCCCGCGTCGGCAATACGCAATCCATCATGTCCACACCCATCGCAGCGTACTCGACAATCTCATCGGGATAACCCACGCCCATCACGTATCGCGGTTTGTCTGCCGGCAGAAGTGGCAGGGTCGATGCAATCACCGCTCGCGTGTGCTCCCGCGGCTCGCCCACGCTTAAGCCGCCAATGGCATAGCCCGGCAGGTCGAGTTCTACCAGCCGCTCAGCCGATTCCCGTCGCAAATCTTCATACATGCCGCCCTGCACAATGCCAAACAGGCTGGGAGTTTTGCCGCCCAGTTCGGCAAACCACGGAACCTCTTCCGCATGGGCATAAAAATAGTCGCGGCTGCGACGCGCCCAGCGCATTGTCAGGTCCAGCGAGGTGCGAGCCCGTTCCCGCGTGGCTGGATATTCCGTGCACTCATCGAAGACCATGGCAATATCCGCACCCAGCGCCAATTGCACTTCCATCGAATGCTCCGGCGAAAAAAAATGGGGCGAGCCGTCGATGTGTGAGCGAAATTCGACGCCGTCCTCCGTCACCTTTCGCAGATGATTCAGGCTGAACACCTGAAAGCCGCCAGAATCCGTCAGGATAGGGTGCGGCCAGCTCATAAATGTATGCAATCCGCCCAGGCGGCGGATACGCTCATGCCCCGGTCGCAGATAGAGATGGTAAGTATTGCCCAGCAGAATCTGGGTATGGACTTGCTCCAGCACATGCTGCGGCACGGCTTTTACCGTGGCCGCTGTGCCCACCGGCATAAAGATCGGAGTTTCCACCACGCCATGCGGCAAGGTCAGGGTCGCGCGCCGCGCGGTGCCATGTGTGTTTTGAAGGCTAAAGGAAAGCGACATGCTTTCTGAATTGTATGGGGAGCGAGGAGGAGAATGACTATGCGCCCCCACATCTCATCCGCCGCGGCGACCCGCGGCGAATGAGATGTGGGATGAAAGCGCCGCAGCTATGGCTGGTCGTTATCGACATACGACTTACATGTCGTATGCCGCATGGGCCCGCTGATTTCTGCGCCGGTCACGGTATACCTGGGCTGCGAGTTTAACTGCTGGATGGCCGCGGTAAAAGACGGTTCCGCGTCCGTAAGCCCGATGGGCGGCACTACATAGTTGATGGTCCCTTTGCCGTCGGTCGACTGGACGAACGTGGTTCTATTCTGAATGTCGAATATCTGGTGATGGTGATATTCCACGTAGAAGATGGCATACACTCTTCCGGCAGAATGATTCGACTCCGGCGTCGCTACCAGGTAAAGGACTTTCTTTCCAGGATAGCTTTTGGTATCCGTCCACGATCCCAGGCTGAGCGCCGAATTTGCGGCAGTGGGCAGCTGTTTCTTCGAGGCCAGACAAGTTGCTGCGTGCAGCAACAGTGGAGGCGCCTGTTGAGCGCAGGCCGCACCAGTCAACCCGGTCAACAATAGGAGTATCGCGAAGTTTTTTCTCACGTTGATCTCTCCAGTCGCGACCAGTGTACCTGAAGCCAGCTCGCACCTCAGCCCGAATTCGGCGGGAGGGTACCTTTCATGCAGAGATGAGCGATCAAAGAGTGAAGAACTAGCAGCGAACACACCCTAACCCGGACGCACCGCGAGCTTGGCGGCTCACCCGGGTTAGGCGACGGAGCGCGAAAACTGCCAGCGTACGCCCGCGTCGAGCTTACGATCCAGACGCAGTCGACACGGAGCTTGTTTCTGGCGCGATCGCCAGTTGCAGACGTGTGCCTCGATGCAGATTGATATCGTGCTTTTTGCTGAGGAAGATGCCGGACACATTGCTTTGCACAGCGCTCTTCATCATGACGTGATTGAGCGTGCCCGGATCCTGCTGGACCTTCTGATCATTGGGAATATGGTGTGGCTGCACAATCATGTAGGAACTGGTGCTCTCTGCCACGCCTATGAGCGCAGGCGGATAGGCGGCGAGCAGAGTCGCCTTGATGGGTACCTCGCGACCGTTCGACAACCGGGCTTCGTTGAACACGATACTGATTTTCGACTGGTTGCCGTTTGCAGTGGAGTTCTTCACCTGCGCGACTTTGCCCATTAACACCGTGCCCTTTGGCAACTCGGTTTGACCCTCTGTCTTTACGCTCGAAGTAAGTTTGGCCGTAATGCTCTGCCCCTGGTGGGTAGATTTTGAATTCAAGGCCTGGGTCAATTCAGCGTTCGCGCTGACAAGGTTTAAATTTTGCGGTTGCGCCTGCATCGACGCATACATAGGAAGTGAAACCAGAGCGGCTGCAATTCCCAAAGCATAAGAACGTAAGTGATTCACTGTCATTCGTGTTGCTCCTCGACAAGATATTGCCGGCGATGCGTCTCGATCCCTGGCCGGCTGCGATAAAAGGCTCGCAATTACGCACCTGTTCAATAGACGGCGGGGAGCCCGCAAAGATGCAGGTTGCAAGACGCTCATTTGGAGCCAATGGAAGTGACTTGTGCGATCGTTGGGTTTGACAGGCAACCCCTCAGAGAGGGCCATCATCTCGCGGTAGTGCAATGCAATTGGCGGATCGAAGAAAGATGCGACCGCGCGCCGCAGCGATTTTCCGCTGTTATTCTCGAACGCCCGCGATTCGCATGGAAAGCCATGCCGCGGCGAAACTCACCAGCAGTGCCAGCGCACTCCACTCCAGCGCAACCAATGTTGAAACTGCAATGTGCATCTGCGACAGTGACGATGATAATGCCTCCACCGACAATGTGCTCGAGAACAGATGGATGGGGTGGCTGGCGCGCGCTCCAGAATAGAACCATCGCACAATCATCCCCATAGCCATGGCCACGCTGACGATCAAGCCAGGCAGCGCCCATTTCCACGGAAACGGAATTGGCGCGGGAGCGGCCGCCTCCTGCTGTACGGCTTCCATCACGGAGGCGACAAAACCGGACGACGGCACGATTTCATCCCTCTCCATCAACATGCGGTCCAGATCATCATCGTTCATGCAGTCTCCTTCGGATACGCGTACGGATGGCTTTCCGGCGCTTCCAGCAGCGGGGGCAGCTTGCTTTCCAGCATCTTGCGCCCGCGGAACAATCTTGCCTTCAACGTTCCCTCCGCAATCCCCAATCCAGCCGCAGCCGTGGGAACATCCATTTCCTGAAAATAAAAGCAGATCAGCGCCTCGCGATATTTTGCCGGCAGCGTATCGACAGCGCGACGCACTGCCCGGTCACGATCCAATTCTTCCAGGCCGCCGTCAATTGCGCGTGGATCTCTCGGTTCCGCAATATCTTCCAGCGGCATCGCACCGACGGGAATCCGTTTTAGTTCCGACCTATATAGGTTGGTCGCCAATGCAAATAGCCAGGTTGAAAACGCAGAGTCCCCCCGCCATTTCGGCAATCCGCGATAGGCGCGGAGAAACGCTTCCTGCGCCATCTCTTCCGCGCGCCCACGATCGCGGCAAAATCGGTACGCCAGATTGATCAGCGGACTTTGCCAGCGCCGCACGATGCCTTCAAACGCAGCAATCTCCCCGGCAAGCACTCTGGCCACATCGGCTTGATCTTCGCTGGCGCTCATTCGGCTCACATCGGTACGACTCCGCCCCGCTCTCTACGGTTGCGTTTTATTTTTTTTGCACTGCCCCAAAAGAAAATGCAACCGGAAATAACTCTAGTCTGTCCCACCCAATGTAGCGAGAATTTTCACCGGAAATAGTTGTTCAAAGGAGGACTCCCATGGAAGCGAGCGTAGCCGTATTTGTGTGGTTGAGCATTGGCAGCATTGCACTATTTACGTTCCTTGGTGTGGCGGCATGGAGTGGTACGCGAGCCAGGGAGCGCGAGCTCTATTACAAGAATGATTTGCTGAAAAAGATTGCCGAATCACCCGAAGCCGGCGGCGCCGCTGCGCTGCAGTATCTGCGGGAGCAGCATCGGATAGCCCAGGAAAAACAGCGCGGTGGACTGCAGCTCGGCGGCCTGGTCACCGTCGCGGTTGGCGTGGGGCTGATGATTTTTCTGTTGGCCATGGTGCATCGCCCCGTGTTCTTCGTCGGGCTGATTCCGCTCCTGATTGGCGGTGTCCTGTTCTTTTACGGACGCTTCATGATCCACTCGGCGCCGTGGGAAGAAAATTCTTCTTCCATAGAACCGCCGCAGCGCTTCTGACCTTTCGCGATGCATCGAAACAACTGGGTGCTACATCGCCCTGCTGGGATGTGGGATCTCATGCCAGTTCGTGACCTCAGCAGATATAAGAAGAAATCAGTTTGCCAGGCGCTGCATGCGGAGGCGTTCGACGCCATCGAGTGCGTCCCACAGCGCCTTGGCTGCTGTCTCCGCGGCATCGAGAGCCCGGTCCGCCGAGGCGGGATCGCGTTCCAGTTCCTTGGCGATGGCCTGCTTCCAGACTTCCGCGTGATGCACATCCGCCGTCTCATGCACGGTGAAGTAGCGGCAGGTTTTTGCGTCGGCCTTGTAGTGATCGCACAGGCCAGCGGCCTTCTGCGCGGCAATTGCGGGCACGCGCGATTCATACGCGTAGAGCGCAGCCAGACCGACCGCTGCATTTTCCTGCTGGATCAGCTTGAAAAAAGTTCCTATCAGCGCCTTGGTTTCCGGCTGCAGTTCACGCTGGCGAACGGCGCCATCGCTTGCTCCCATGCCATTCGCGAAATCCATCCATAGCTCGCTGTGCGGCTTGCGATCCGGCGCGTCGATGCCTTCCTCATCCACCAGGTTGCGCAACACGGTGCGACGCAGCTCCGTATCTTCCAGGCGCGAGTGCAACGCGCTCAGATAGGTCGGGAAAGCCGACACATGATGCCAGTATTCGGCGGCGTATTCGCGGAGATCGTTCGAGGTCAACTCCCCCGCCGTCCAGGCGCGATAGAAGGAATGGGTCAGCAGGTCGTAGGGTGCGATGCGGCTTTCCAGAGCCTGGAAAAAATCCGTATTTGCTGGCATAGTGGGCCTCCTGGGATTCGCGGAAACTGCGCGTGTCTCTTGCACTGTACGTGAATCGACAGCGAGGCTCAAGCGAAAGCTGTGGAAGACTAGGCCATATGGATGGGCTGGCTGAAATCGCCGTCGCGTTGCGATAACTCCGACAACAAGATGGCGGCGGTTTTTCCGCTGACAGGATGACGCCACTGCGGTGCAATTTCTGCGAGCGGCACCAGAACAAATCTCCGCTCAGCGAGCGAGGGGTGCGGCAGCGTCAGCGTCGGCGTCTCCATCATCAAATCTCCATACGACAGCAGATCCAGGTCGAGCGTGCGCGGACCTTTTGGCACGGAAGCGCTGCGATCGCGGCCATGCTGCTGCTCAATGCGCAACAGCGCGGCCATCAGTTCCTGAGGAGGCAGCGCGGTTTGCAATGCGACCACCGCATTCAGAAAATCCGGCTGCTCGACGATGCCGACAGGCGCGGTTTCATAGAATGAGGATGCCGCTTCAACAGAACCGAGGTGTCGCAGCGCAGCAATGGCAGAGCGAAGTGTTCCTTCGCGATCGCCGAGGTTTGCACCCAACGCAATGTATGCAGTTGTTGCGTCGTCACCCTGTGGAGATTCCCGGGTCATCGTGCTCCTGGAAACCATTCGACGTACTCGTCGCCGTTGCGAGCGACATAAATGGCGCGCTTGCCCGTGAGATACACCCAGTAGTTGGCGACGCCTGCGGACAGGATGCCGCGTAGAAACTGCTGATAGTCGATCTCCTTGTGCTGGATCTGACGCAGCGCTTCCTTGACTCCGCTTGGGTTTAAGGCTGCGGCGACTGCACCCGCGTTGAATATTTTCGGGTTGAGTCCGCTCTCGGATTCCATGTGGCTGTCCCCGTTGGCCGCATAATAGGTCTTCTCGCGACGATAGAGATCCGCATGGTATGACTCGATGCCAACCTCCATCAATTTTCCGACAACTTCAGGAAACGTGATGTTTCCGGCCACGGAACGCTCGCTGCATTCGTGCAGCACGGCAATGGTTTCTTGAGTGAACATGACTTTTCCTTTCCTGGATTAACGGTTGCATTTTTTCTGGCGCGCTCGACGACGCTTCCGCAACCTCAGTCCACCGGAACTTGTATGAGGCGATAATGTTTGGCGATATCCTGCATGAGCGCGATCATCGCCATGCGCCCATTCATCGGCAGATGCCCAAAGAACGCCTCGTCGTTTTCGTCGGCGATCGCAGCCAGCTTAGGAACCAGTTTTTGTCCTGCGGGGCTGAGCCAAATCTGCTGCGCGCGGCCATCATCGCGACTGTCCTGGCGGTTGACGAGCTCTTTCTGCACCAGCCTCTCCACCAGTCGCGAGACCGGAGCCTTGGTCATTCCCATTTGCTCGGCAAGATCGCTGATGGAAATTGGGGCTTGCTGATCAAAAAGTTTGCGCATCGCAACCCACTCGGAAACGCTGACATCGAGCGCCTCCAAGCGGCGCGCGAAGGAGGCCGACACGTTGTTGGAAACGAGCCGCAGCCAGTATCCAAGGTGTTGTTCGAGTCGGCTGACAGGCCGGGAATTGGATTTCGCAGCACTCATTTTGACCCTCGTTGATCCCTTGCAGAATTAGTTGCTAAGGCAACCATATCGACCAATATAGTTGCCTTAGCAACTATATGTCAAGCATAATTTCCGAGGCAGAAAAATAATTGAAAACAGCGGCGTAGTTCTGGATTTATGCAGAGAGTGTTGCGGGATGGAGCAGCGAGGGGATGGTGATTTCTTCTTCCTGTACGGGGAGGTGAACCAGCTCCCAGGCGGAGCGGTCCTGCAGCAGACGCGCCACCAGCGCCGTGTGCATGGCATGGCCGGCGCGCTCGGCAACCACATGGCCCTGGATGCGTTTGCCTGCAAGGGCCAGATCGCCGATCAGATCGAGGATTTTGTGGCGAACAAACTCATTGGGAAAACGGAGCGGACCGTTCTGCACACCCTGACTGGTCAGGATGATGGCATTTTTTTCGGAGGCGCCGCGAATCAGTCCCATGTTACGAAGCTTTTCTTCATCCTCGCGAAAGCCGAAGGTGCGCGCGGCGGCCAGCTGAGTCGCGTAGGCACCGGTATTCAGGTCCAGCTGAAACGATTCTTTGCCGATGGGCGCGGGAAAATCGATGGCATAGGAAACGCTGTAACCTTCGCCGGGATAGACGCCGATGAATTTGCTGGCATCGTGCACCTCAATGGTTTTGCGGATGCGAAGATATTCTCGACGACGACGTTGCGTTTGCAGTCCCACGGAGCGGAAGGCCGCGATATATGGAAGAGCGCTGCCATCGAGGATGGGAAGCTCCAGATTATCGAGCTCGACGATGACGTTATCGATGCCGTAGCCAATCAGCGCAGAAAGCAGATGCTCGGTGGTGGAAATTAAAACGCCCTGACGCATCAGGCTGGTGGCGTAACTGACTTTGGCGACGTTGCGGCCGGTCGCGGGAATTTCAAAATTATCGAGATCGGTGCGGCGGAATAAAATGCCGGCGCCGCCGGGCGCGGGCAGCAATCGCAAATGCACCGGCGCACCACTGTGCAGGCCGACTCCGGAGAACTCGACAGAACCGCCGATGGTCTGTTCGAATTGCAGGTTGCGCGCGATCGCGTTGCTCCAATCCTGTAAACGCTTATCCTATAAGGAGTCGCGCCGAGATGGATGTGGCAAAATTACCACATGTTGTGTCGTGACTGCACTTCGAACGGTGCGGAAATCGCATAAATATGGACGAACAAGAAGATGGAAAGGACGCCGGACATGAGCCATGCCTACGGAATTGAACCCAGGCAACTGCTGAAAGACGCGGAAAAGCGGCAAAAAAGCATGCTGCAGCAGTTGCAGGCGCTGGTTTCCATTGAATCGCCCAGCGAAGACAAAGCTGCGGTGGATCGTGCCAGTCGCATGGTCGCGGATTGGTTCGAAGCGTTGGGCGGAAAAATTCGCTGGCATCGGCAGAAGAAATTTGGAGATTTGCTGGAAGTTCGATTCGGCGCCGTGGGTCGTCGCGCGGAGGTTCGACGCAAGCCGATTTTATTGTTAGGCCATCTCGATACGGTATGGCCGATGGGAACGATCGAGAAGATGCCGTTTCGAGTGGCCAAGGGAAAAGCCTTCGGGCCGGGCGTGTACGACATGAAGGCGGGCGTGGTGATGGCGCTGCATGCGCTGGCGATGTTGCGTGAACGCCAGGCGCAGACGACGCCGGTGGCGGTGCTGCTGGTCAGCGATGAAGAAATTGGCAGCCCGGTTTCGCGCGCGGTGACGGAGAAAATTGCGCGAGAATGTTCAGCGGTGTTTGTGCTGGAACCGGCGCAGGGTCCGCAGGGCGCGTACAAGACGGCACGCAAAGGCGTGGGAGATTATTCCGTACATGTTCACGGCGTGGCCGCGCATAGCGGCGTCGATTTTGAAAAAGGCCATTCCGCGGTGCTGGAACTGGCTCGACTGATTGAGAAGATTTCGCGGTTTACGGATTTGAAGACGGGGCTGACGGTGAATCCTGGGACGATTTGCGGCGGCACGCGCACCAACGTGATTGCTGCGGACGCGCAGGCGGAGGTAGACGTGCGGATTGCGCGGATACGCGATGCGGCGCGGGTGGAGCGGCTGTTTCGCGGACTGCGTGTGACTGATCGCGCCTGCACCCTGACCATTACGGGCGGAATGAACCGCCCGCCGATGGAGCGCAGTCGAGGGACGGTGGCACTGTTTCAGCAGGCGAAGAGTTTCGCGCAGGCGATGGGATTTGCGTTGGAGGAAGCCAGCACCGGCGGCGGCTCGGATGGAAACTTTACGGCTGCGCTCGGAATTCCAACGCTGGACGGCATGGGCGCGGTGGGCGAAGGCGCGCACGCCGCGCATGAGTCGATTGTGCTGGGTGAGTTGGCGAAGCGCACGGCGCTGCTGGCGGCGATGATGGGGGGATAAATTGGTCTGCCCTGGCGTGCTACTCTCACTATGGAAATCCATGGCGGACAAAAACCAGCTCAATTACGGTGACAATCTGGAAGTGCCGCGACGCTACGTGCGCGACAAAATCTCTAAGCAAGCTCCGCGCAATTGCGCATAGCCGCGTCGGACGATTACCGTCGGAGTGAACGCGGCAGCGAGGTAATAAATATGGACCGTCCAGACACAGCGAACACAGCTGTGAGGATGCAGCTTCATGGTTTATTGGAAACGAGTGGAGCTTATACTCTAGTTCAAAAGCTTTGGAGCGGTAAGGGTCAAGTCATCCGCTATGAATTCGTTGATATTGAGGATTTTTATGCGTGTATGCACTCGGCTACATACGCACCGACCATCGTTGTAAGCACGCATATCCTACGAAATGGCCTCGCAAGCGACAACTTCCTGCGCATCTTTCTGCTTCACGAGCTAGGACATATCGACCATGTATGTCGTGCGTATTTTAGTCAAGCTCCAAAGATCGAAAACACGGATATCGACGCAGCAGAAGCTGAGGCAGATAACTTCGTGGTCGCTTGCGGGCAGAAAGATGCACTCATCGATCTGCTGGAAAAACTAGAAGATATTCGTATTGGGCAGGGATTGGATGAAACCGTGAACATTCGACGCCTTCGAAGACTAAGAGCTCTAGATTCGGAATAGCTGTTGCAGGGTGAGCAAGGTTATTCCTTCTGTTTGGGCTTTTATTGCGATTCAATTGTCACGGCGTTGGGGAGGACGCCGAGTTGCTCCAGAGCGTCCGCAAGCTGCCTGTAGATTGGAGCAGGATTGCAGGCCTCCGGCGGCATATGTCCGGCATGCCGTGCGGCCTGTGCCAACCGACCCAGCACCGCGGGGATTGAGGACTCGGGGATCCCGTTGACCTTGGCGCCTCTGTAGTTGCTCAGAATTGCCTGGACTGCCTTCGGCAGTCGTTTCGCATCGACAGTTCCGTCGGCGAGCAAATAGGGAAGCTTCCATGAGCCTGGCTTCGCATAATCGCCAACATACGCGAAGCATTGTGCAGGCAGGTGATATTTGTGATGCAGGAGCCCTTCGGATTCAGGCTGTCGCCAAATGCCCTGGACGCTCAGCCACCAGAGGTCATATTGCGGCTCGGCATCCGATAGGGAAACGAACACTCTGTCCCGCAATGCACCATCGGCGATGTTCGCCGCGTAGAGCATACAGCCGTCGCTGACGGCCACGGTCTTTACTTTTTGCTCGCTGGCGTAACGTAACGCCTGATCCAGCGCTTTTTCAACAGCACGGCGATTCCATGCCAGTGAGCCAGGCCGTTTCGCCTCTACGATGAGATGCTTGATGCCATGGTCGGTCAATACAATGTCGGCATGTCCCAGTTGATTGTTGAAGTCAGTCAGCGGCCAATCGAGGACAGAGATAAAGAGGTCTTCCAGGATGTTTTCAGCGACCTTTTCGCAGGCTTCGCCAAACCGTTGCTGTTGTTCCAACCGCTGCTCTCGCTTGCTTAGGAAGTCGGGCCAGGAATTGCGAATGCGTTCGGTACAGCGGCGATGAGACGCAAGATCCGGTGAAAATGTATGAAGTCCTTCATCCATGGCCGTTCACGTTTCACCTCCAGCGCGCGATCGGATTTGACTGCAATGGTATGCCCGAATTCCGCGATCGGAAAGCGGAAATCGAAGGCAAGCGGACTCGAGTCACAGCGGATTGTATGAAATCGACTCGCTTGCACCCATGTGGACAGTGTGTTGCGATTATTGGTGGCCGATGGAGTCGAGGCGCTGCTGGATGGCGAGGGAGCCGAGCGAGGCGAGCGGCAGAGACAGCAGCAGGGCGATGCGGCGATCCAGGGTGGCGAAGGCTTGCGTGTAGGCACGTTCGACTTCCTGCGGCGTGCCGCGGACGACAGCGGGATCGGGCACTCCCCAATGCGCGGTGATGGGTTGACCGGGCCAGATGGGACACACTTCTTTGGCCGCGTTATCGCACACCGTAAAAACGAAGTCGAGATGAGGCGCGCCGGGTTGGGCGAATTCATCCCAGGACTTGCTTCGCAGGCCTGCGGTGCTAAAGCCGGCGGATTCGATTTGCCGCAGGGCTTCGGGACGAACAGTTCCGGAGGGATGACTGCCGGCGCTGTAGGCGGTGAAGGTGGGCGCACCCTTGCTGTTGAGGATCGCTTCCGCCAGAATCGACCGAGCCGAATTGCCGGTACAGAGAAATAAAACATTGTAGTGTGGCATGACGATCTCTCCTGGCTAAGAGCAGCAGGTGGGGCCGCAGCACGACTTTGCCGCCGTGGGTTGCGGTTTGATGGCGTAGACCTTGACGCTGGCGGCAGCGGCGTTGACGTCGTATTGCGACAGCAGCGATGCGAGTTCCTCGTGCAGCGATGCGGGCGCGGTGCTGGTTGGCGTGCAGCAGGAAGGTTCGATCACCGCGAGCGGGTTGGTGGCAGCGCGGGCGGGATCTGTATCCATAGTGGGTGAGCAACATCCGGATTGATTCTCGACTTTCGCGTAGGCATTCAGGTCGCGGCCGCTGTCGACAATTTCAACATGCTCAAAACCAGCGTCGAGCAGGCCACTGCGGTAATCGTCGATGCGAATGGCTCCGGCAATGCAGCCAACATAGGCGGCGAGACTGCTGGCGATGGACTGCGGCAGGTCGTGCTTGAGTGCGATATCGCTGACGGCGAGACGGCCGCCGGGCTTGAGGACGCGCGCGATTTCGCGAAAGACGGCGGGCTTGTCGGGCGCGAGATTCAGGACGCAGTTGGAGATGACGCAATCGACAGAGGAGTCGGGCAGTGGAATTTTGTCGATGGTGGAGAGATGGAAGTCGACATTGGTGTAGCCGCCAGAAGCAGCGTTGGCGCGGGCGCGATCGATCATAGGGGGCGTCATGTCAATACCAATGGCGCGACCGGTGGGGCCGACCATTTTGGACGCGAGGAAGACATCGAGACCGCCACCGGAGCCGAGATCGACAACTACCTCGCCGGGTTTAAGGTGTGCGGTAGCGGTGGGATTGCCGCAGGAGAGGCCCATGTTGGCGGCGGCGGGGATGGAGGTAAGCTCTTCGGCGGTGTAGCCGAAGGCTTCCGCGACTGCCTTGACGCCCGTATGATCGGTGGACAACGTACTTTCTGCGACAGCGGCGTATTTTGCCTTGACGGAATCTAACAATTGCCCGGCCATACGTTCTCCTTAGAACATATCTTCTAAAGCGAATATATGCATTGCCAACATATTCGTCAAGGCGTATAAGTAAAGAATCATGAAAGCACGTGAATTCGACGCTGAACGTTTCTTTCAAGCGCTGGGCGATAATACGCGGCTGCGCCTGCTGAACCTGATGGGAGAGCAGGAAATCTGCGTGTGTTACCTGGTGGAGATACTGGGGCAGTCGCAGCCAAAGATTTCGCGGCACCTGGCGTATCTGCGGCACGCGGGAATTGTGGCTGCACGGCGCGAAGGCAAGTGGATGCATTATCGCATCGTGATGCCGCCTGAGATTGGAGCGGCACAGGTGCTGCGGCAGACGCTGGCGTGGTTGCAGGAGGATCGCAAGATGCAGGCAGACCGCGCTCGACTGTCGAAGGCGTGCTGCAGTCCGAAGAAATTTGCGGCGCTGGAAGGTGCACCCGCGCCTGTTCCTGTGAACATTGCATGCGTGGTCGAGGGGAGATAGCGGTGTCGAACATGCTTGCGACTGAGGGACAGGTATGCGCCCCGCAGCAGCGCAAGCACTTGTCGTTTCTCGATCGCTGGCTGACGCTGTGGATTTTTCTGGCCATGGCGATTGGCGTGGCTGTCGGGCACTTTGTTCCTGGGTGCGCCGCGTTTGTGAATCGCTTTCAAGTCGGAACAACGAATATTCCGATCGCGATCGGCTTGATCGTGATGATGTATCCGCCTCTGGCGAAAGTACGCTACGAAAAACTGCGCGAGGTCTTCCGCAACAGGCAGGTGCTGCTGCTGTCGCTGGTGCAGAACTGGGTGATCGGGCCGGTGCTGATGTTTCTGCTGGCGATCCTGTTTCTTCGTGGAGAGCCGGCGTACATGCGGGGCCTGATCCTGATCGGCATTGCACGTTGCATTGCGATGGTGCTGGTGTGGAACGAGCTGGCCGCGGGCGATACGGACTACGTTGCAGGACTGGTAGCGTTGAACAGTATTTTTCAGGTGCTGTTTTATAGCATGTATGCCTGGGTCTTCATCACAGTACTGCCGAAGTGGTTGGGCCTTGAAGGCAGCATCGTTGCCATTGGCATCGGACAGATTGCGAAAAGCGTGGGAATCTACCTGGGCGCGCCGTTTGCGGCCGGATTGCTGACGCGAGTGATTCTGTTGCGGCTTCGCGGAGAAGACTGGTATCGGACGCGCTTTATTCCTCGCATCAGTCCTCTGACGCTGGTGGCGCTGCTGTTCACGATCCTGGTGATGTTTTCGTTGAAGGGCGATCTGATTGTGCGTCTGCCGCTCGATGTGATCCGCATCGCGGTTCCTCTGGTGATCTATTTCCTAGTGATGTTTCTGGTGAGTTTTTGGATGGGCAAGCGATTGGGAGCGAACTATGCGCAGTCGGCGACACTGTCATTCACAGCAGCGGGAAATAATTTTGAGCTGGCAATTGCAGTCGCGGTGGCGGTGTTCGGGTTGAATTCAGGCGAGGCGTTTGTGGGCGTGGTGGGCCCGTTGATTGAAGTGCCGGCGCTGATCAGCCTGGTGAATGTGGCGTTCTGGATGCGCAAGCGATATTTCGAGGCGTAGAAACTTGATCGCCTGAAGGCGTATGTCAGCGGCCTCTTATCCCCGGACTAAAATCCGGGGTCTACCCTTCCCGCGCTGAAATTCTGTGTCTACTTTAGCGTGAACTTGCCCTAAACGGATTTCCGATTGCAGCATCCCACAGCTGACTCAAGATCGGTGGCGCACCGCGAGTTAACGAAGATTTTTCTTGACGCGGCGGAATGGCTGTTCGATAGTGCTGAGACAGTATGCAGAAAAAGGGGAGCGCAATGAATGAGGGGAATCGCGGTCTGGTGATTGCGAGTGCGTTTGCCGCACTGGGAATGGTGCTGGCGGGATGGGTGCTGGGCAGCCAGATCAAGGATATTCGCCTGGCTGATCGCTATGTGACAGTGCGTGGACTGGCGCAGCGAACGGTAAAGGCGGACCTGGCGGTATGGCCTTTGTCGTTTCGCGAGGCTGGGAATGATTTGAAAGCGACCTACGCGAAGAGCGAGGCAGACAGCCAGGCGGTGCTGCAATTTCTGGCGGCGCAAGGGATCGCGAAGAGCGACATCAGCCTGGGGCAGCCGAGCGTGACCGACACGGAAGCGAACGAATACGGCGGATCGCAACGGGCGGCGAACCGGTACATTGTGCAGCAGTCGATTTCCGTGCGGTCGAAGGACGTGGACAAGATTGCGGCGGCGGTACAGAAGACCAGCGATCTGATAGCGCAAGGCGTGGTGCTGGGCGGGAGTCCGCAATACGGCTCACAGAATAGCGTGAGTTATCTTTTCACCGGGTTGAATTCCATTAAGCCGGAAATGATTACCGAGGCGACACGCAATGCACGCGCGGCGGCGGAACGATTTGCCGAGGATTCTGGAAGCAAGGTAGGTACGATTCGTTCGGCGGAGCAGGGGCTGTTCACGATTTCCTCTGCAGACGCGGCGGCCAGCCCTGACAATGGAAACGGAGAATACCAGGCGGACGCCAGCATTATGAAGAGTGTGCGGGTGGTGACGACGGTGCAGTATTATCTGCAGCAATAAGCTCGCTGAGAGTACGAGGCGGATTGAGTAGCAAAAAACATGGGCCCTCCCTGCGGAGAGCCCATTGCTGTTTGGTTGGAGTGTTATGTAGCAGGATTAGTGACCGTGACCGTGGTCGCCCCCGTGGTTGTTGTAACCACCGCGCATTTCATTGCCGTGAAACTGGTTGTGACCGTAGGCATGGAAGTTGCCATGTTCGCCACGATTTGGAAGTTCGCCATGGTATCCATGACGCGGATCAAAGTGATTGTTCACGTGGCCGTGCCAGCCATGTGGACCGTGGAACCATGGGCCGGCGCCGATGAAGATGCCGTTGTTAAACCACTCCGGACCATAGTAGCCATAGGGGGCGCAATTGTAGGGGGCGTAATCGAAATAACCGTACGGGCATACAGGTTCCGGCCCGATGTTGATACCGAAGGACACCTGGGCTTTTGCCGGTGAAGTAGCAAAGAAGGAAAGCCCGGCGGCAATAGCGATGATTGCAAAAACTTTCATAACTCGCATTGGTTCACCTCGGATAATTAGAACGGCGGGCGCTGAAAATAGTTGTGTGAAGCGAGGGGTTTTCAGGGGAGTGAATAGGTTGCCCGTTGCCGAACAAATGTTGTGCGGAACAAGTACCTGAGACAGAGGGAGTTAGAAAATTTAATTGAATGAACAACTGTCCGCGAGACGGGATTTATTTCGTGTGGGTCGCTGCTGCGAGCACGACTATTGAGACGCAGGCGAAGTGGTTTTGTCTTTTTCAATCGCGGCATTCCATTCGTCATCGGATGCCATGTTGACGGCACCCGCACCGATCGCCCAATCGACAAAGCCGGCTGGTGGATTTTTTATGCCCTTGATATTGGCGAGGCGGATAGATCGGATATTGCGCCAGACAATTGCGTCAAGGTCGGCGCGGCGAAGATCGGCGCGGCTCAGGTCGGCGCGAGTCAGGTTGGCATGGCTGAGATTGGCTCCCATCAGGTCGGAATCGCTTAAATCGGCGTCGGTGAGATCTGCGTTGGCGAGTGAGGCTCCGCGGAAGTTGGCGGAGTTGAGATTGCAGAAAGTCATGGAGGCACGGTCGAAGACGCTCTCGCGTAGATCGGAGGAATCCATATCGCAGCGATCGAGGTGGGCACCTTGGAGACGAATGCCGAATAGAAACGCATCGTCGTCCGCCTCAATGCCGACGAGGGAGACGCCGTCCTGATTCAGTTCCTGCATGGCATCGATGCGGCCGCCGTTGCCTCCTTTGCCTTGGGCGGTATTAATGACCTGCCAGGCCTGATAATGCCGCTGTTGAACTCGAGCGCCACTCTCGGAGAAGTAGAGAATGACGGCGACTAGCACAGAGAACGTGCTGCAATATTCCAGGACCTCCAGCAAAACCCAGCCACCGAGGCACCAGGCGACCCACTCGAGAAGCCAGTTCGAGGTGCGAAAAGGATAAGCCCATCGCGGCGATTTTTCCTGGCAATGTTCGCGCCAGGGCTTGGGTTTGGGGCGCTGCTCTCGCATCGGAAGGCGTCTCCAGACGAAGTGGATTGCTTTGAACTAGAAGTATATTGGTGCGGCGGATGAGTCGCGCGATCTTTTCGGTTGAGGATTGCGCAGCCATCTTTCAGGAAACATGATGCGGGGCGAGTTTGTGGCGGGCGGATTCGATCATGGTGTTGACCAGCGCGACGGGCAGGCCGACCACGTTAAAGTAGCAGCCGACGATGCGGGGAATCCAGCGGCTGGCGTGCCCTTGGATGGCATAGGCGCCGGCCTTGTCCATCGGCTCCCCAGTGGCGACGTAGGCGAGGATTTCTTCGTCGGAGAGGGTGAGCATGGTGACGCGGGTAGTTTCCGCGGCGACTTCGACACCGAGCGGCGAGATAAGGCAGACGCCGGTGATGACCTGGTGGGTGCGACCGGCGAGCAGGCGCAGCATGCGGACGGCGTCCGCGTCGTCGACGGGCTTGTTGAGGATTTCGTGATCGCAAACGACGACCGTGTCTGCACCGAGAACGAGCAGGGGATCGTCGGAGGCGTGGGATTGCGGCTGGGCGTTGAAGACTGCTTCGGCCTTTTCACGGGCGAGACGTTTTACCAAGTGGATGGGATCTTCGTGGGGTCGAGGATCTTCATTGACCGGGATGGATTCGACATGGAAAGAGAAGCCCGCCTGGGTGAGAAGTTCGCGACGGCGCGGCGATGCGGAGGCAAGAATCAGCATGGGTTCCCTACAGCGATTTCATCGTGAGTGAAGATGGATGTCAAAAAAAGCTAGCGGACGTAGACTTCCATGCCGCGGGCGGTGTGGGTGCCCCACGCCATGCGGGGCGTGTTGTGGGCAACGCCAAAACGGCCGAGCGGCCCGAGCAAAATGATGCCGCCGTGACCACCGAGGCGGTGGAAGAGATAGGCGATGGCTTCTTCCGCGGCCTGCGCGGGAGGGGTACCTTGCTGGACGCGATCGACGGCCCACTTACCGAGGACCAGCTTCATGATGGGCTCTCCCCAACCGGTGAGAGAAACAGCCGCGGACAGGTTGTCGGCATAACAGCCGCAGCCAATCAGCGAGGAATCTCCCACGCGGCCGGGAGATTTATTTAACGTTCCGCCGGTGGAAGTAGCTGCGCCGAGATTGCCCCGACCATCGAGGGCAACGGCTCCGACTGTGTCGTGCGAAGTGCCGGCGTGCATGGCGCTCAGATGCGCGGCGGCTGCAGCTGCGCTGGATCCAGTGGACGAGGCATTGCGCATTTTTTGTTGCGCGTCGGCCAGGTGACGGCGTTCGCGATCAATCACCAATTCTGAATTGTCAATGAGAGGCATGCCGTGTTCCGCAGCGAAGGCCTCCGCGCCTGCGCCGACGAAATAGACGTGCGGACTCAGGTCCATCACCAAACGAGCGGCATGAATGGGATTGCGGAGTCGCTCCACGCAGGCAACGCCGCCGGCGCGCAGTGTGGCGCCGTCCATTAGCAACGCGTCCAATTGCACATGGCCTTCGCTGGTGAGAAAGCTGCCTCGGCCGGCATCGAAAGCTTCATCATCTTCCATGACGGCAACGGCAGCCTCGACAGCATCCACAGCCGACGCACCTTTTTCCAGGAGCGCGTAACCGGCGGCAAGAGCGTTGGCTACGCCTTGTCGATGCGGCTCGACCAAATCATCCGGGATGTCCCATGCGCCGCCATGAACGGCGAGGACCGGTGCAATTTTGAAAGTCACGGAATCTATTGTAGTGCGTGCAGTGGGGGAGGAAGTTTTTCTAGTTTGTGAAAGAAATAGATTGCTTGTGGACGGCAAGATTCGTTCCTTGGGCCGGAAGATTTGGGCATTTGCACACGCGCAGACGGACTCCCACACTCGGCTGGAGAAAGAATTTGCCGCCCCGGGGCGGCTAGGCCAGGGCGGGGTCGATGGTCAGGATCGAGTCGGTGGAGGTGAGGTTGAAGACGTCGAGCAACTGCTTGCGGGGCGCGACCAGGCGGAGTTGGCCGCCGACCGTCTTCATCCTGCCGTACAGCAGCATCAGCAGGCCGAGGCCGGTGCTGTCGGCATACTCCACGCCGGATAACTCGAGGATCAGCTTTTGGGTGCCATCGTAGGCCAGTTTGTTAATAGTAGATTCAACTTCATGCAGGCGCATGCCAAGATTCATTCGCCCGGCGAGTTTGACGACAACCATGGTGGCATTAATACGCTCGACTTCCGCAGTCAGGTTCATGCTGATCAGCCCTCTTTTTCGCAACGTGTTGCCGAAGTACTGGTTCTCGTGCGACGTCAGCGGACCGGGGCGAGGCGACGTGTCTGCTCATATGTATAGCGGATGCGGTGGATGACTGTGATGGTGGAAAGAACGGCCAGCACCCAGAGGACGGGCG
>DATJUD010000109.1:0-41125 GCA_035502695.1 Acidobacteriaceae bacterium | reverse complement strand
GTCGAGGCCGGGCGTCCTTTCGCACAACTTCAGGACGCGGGCATGAAGACAGTCAAACTTGAAGAGATCGTCCGCCAGAAAAACCCGGAGCTGAAACAGGTGGTCGAGCAGCTTGCGCGTGGCGAGGTACGCGAAGCCGTGGGGGGCTTGGAGCGGCAGGGCCGCGTCCATGAAATTCCAGGCCACGAGGAACGCATCGCAGCGATTGCGAAGGAATACGCGAAGTCGCCGGAAGGCACGTTGGTTGTCTCCCCTGACAATCGCTCCCGCGTGGAGATCAACTTGGCAATTCGCAGCGAGATGCAGGAGCGCGGCTTAGTTGGCAGAGACGAGCATCGCATCGAGGCGCTTGTGCCGCGCCAGGACCTTACCGGGCCGGAGCGCACATGGGCCGCGCGGTATGAGTTCAACGATGTAGTGCGCTACGCTCGCGCATCGAAAGAGACTGGCATGGAGCGTGGGGAATACGCGCGAGTCAAGAGCGTTGACGCTGACAAGAACCTGTTGACGGTGGTGCGAGCCGATGGTTCCGAGCTGACCTATGATCCTAGACGGCAGCAGGGCGTTTCTGTTTACCGCGAGGAACCGCGCAGCTTCGCCGTGGGCGACCGCATCCAGTTCACCGCGCCAGCAAACGATTTGAAGATTGCCAACCGCGAATTAGGGACGGTCGAAGCCATCGGCCAGGATGGGCAGATGCGTTTGAAGATGGACGGAGGCCGCGACGTGCGGCTCGATCCGCGCGAGCATCCGCATCTCGATCACGGTTATGCGGTGACGAGTCATTCCAGCCAGGGACAGACTGCCGAGCGTGTTTTGATTCACGTTGATACCGAGCTGGCCGCGAAAGACTTGCTCAACAGCCGCATGGCTTATGTCGCAGTCTCGCGCGGAGCCGAAGACGCGCAGATATACACCAACGACCGTGCGAAGCTGCCGGAGGCGTTAGGGCATGACGTGTCACACGAGAGCGCCCACACGCCAGCGATCAAGCCGGAGCAAGCCATCACGCCGAAGCAGCCGGAAATCGCGCCGATCATCGAACACGGCATCGGTATGGGACACAGTCTCTAACCTACCTGCCCCGGATAGAGGGAGCGTAGCCCAACCTGGCCGTGTATCAAGGCCGCAGCCGCTACGCAGTGCCTTCGGCAGCCTTGACACGCGGACCTGACGGTTGGGCCAAAATCAGCCAGCTATTCCGGGGCGGGTAAGGAGAACAAACACAAACGTTCTTTGGTTTATGAACCCAAAGAACTTCATTTTGTGAGAAGACAAATGAGTGTGGCAACAGTCGCTAGATGAAGCAGGATATGGGCAGTGTTTGGCACAAGTCCATTGCGTTGCGGCAAGAAGGAGTGTGTATCGCCGAACATGATCCGGTAGCGGGCTGCCCGTTCCGGTTCCGCTCGAAAAAGATAGGGTATCCACCAGGCTCGGAGCTGACCAATGAAGAGTAGACCGTAACTAATCCAAAGCCAGTTATTAAGCCAATGGGGATAGGGCTGCCTGAAATACAACAGGCTGTAGAACAAGCCAATAGTAAATGGCGCACTTTGAATGAGGGTGACGACAACAAGACGCGCTCTCGTGTCTTGGCTGCGAACCGCAGCAACGTCGTTCAGTCGCCCAAGGGGAATCCAATCGTGAATCCAGAGAAAAAGCACCTGAAACGCCTGGAGTATCAGCAAAGCAATTTCTGTCATCAGTCACCATACGGACGATTGAACAGTCCAGCTCATGGTTATGATAGCCAAAAAGAGTTCTAGGACTGTTTGTTTAGGCATGATCGCCAACCGAGTAGGTTGAGCTATTCTCAGAACAATGTTCTTTATCATGCAGTACGTTTTCCAAAGGCCAAAAAACGTCCAGAGTTATGTCCGCCGTTCAAGAAATGCACAGAAATCGAGAAATCGCCTGCACAGTTCCTACACAGCCAAAAACAAGCTATTTATCTCTCGATAAATCAGCAATTTCTAAAAATAAACTCACCCGGTCGGGATGACAATTCTTTTTTCATCCCCACTCAAGCCAAAGGAGGCTTGAATGGGGCACCCGGCTTCCAACAATCCCAGACGATTCAGGGATTAAATTGATGAAGCTTGCGGCAGAAACCGTATAATTCTCAGCAAAATGAGCCACTATTATCTCTATGTGCAATGCAAGACGGATGAATGCCCGGGCCATATATTGCTGATGTATTTTGAGGCTCCTGATGTGCCTCATTTTCTAATCGACTATCCAGACGAAGCTCTCTATTTAACCCTCCGATGCCCCGGTTGCAGTCGGACTCACGCCTACATTCCTGCGGATATGAGATCCAAGTCTTCTGCTCAACCCTTGCACCCTTCGGGATGGAAACCGCTTTTACCCTTTCCCCACCCGAATACTCGGAAAAACTAACTTGCCTTTTCACGGTATGCTGCGTCAAGTATGTTCTTACGCAGAACGAAAGATGGGCACCCACCTTGTTGCGCTAGGCGGATTTGGCGGCGGCGAGGGCTTGTTTGGCGGCGGTTAGGGTGGCGCGGATTTCTTCTTCTCCGTGGGCGGTGCCGAGGAAGGCGGCTTCAAACTGGGAGGGCGGCAGCCAGATTCCGGCGTGCAACATGGCGCGATGGAAGGCGGCAAACTGCCTGGTGTTGGAACGGGAGGCGCTGTCGTAATCGGTGACCGGATCGGCGGTAAAGAACCAGGTAAACATGGAGCCGACGCGGTTGGTGGTGACGGGCACGGCTGCCTCGCGGGCGAGGGCGGCCACGCCATCTGCGACGGTGGCAGAAACCTTCTCCAACTGGGGGTAGAGGGTGTCGCGCTGCTCGATGAGGGTGCGGACGGTGGCGATTCCGGCGGCCATGGCCAGGGGATTGCCGCTGAGCGTGCCTGCCTGGTAGACGGGGCCGAGTGGGGCGAGCAGGCGGAGAATCTCGGCGCGGCCACCGAAGGCGCCGCAGGGCAGGCCACCGCCCAGAATTTTTCCCAGGCAGGTCATGTCGGGCTGAATGCCGTAGTGCTGCTGCGCTCCGCCGAGGGCGACTCGAAAGCCGGTCATGACTTCATCGAAAATGAGAACGGTTCCCTCGCGGGCGGTGATGGCGCGGAGTGCCTTGAGGTAGCCGGGCCTGGGGGGAATACAGCCGGCATTGCCGACGACGGGCTCGACAATGACGCAGGCGATCTGGTTTTTGTAGCGCGCGAAGGCTTGCTCGACGGCGGCGATGTCGTTATAGGGGAGGGCGAGGGTGTGCTGGATGGTTTCTTCCGGGACGCCGGCGGACCCGGGAATGCCGAGGGTCGCGATGCCAGAGCCGGCCTTGACCAGCAGGGCGTCGGAGTGACCGTGGTAACAACCTTCAAACTTGATGAAGTACTTGCGGCGAGTGAAGGCGCGGGCGAGGCGGATGGCCGACATGGTGGCCTCGGTTCCGGAGCTGACAAAGCGGAGCATCTCGATGGATGGGAAGGCCTGACGGACGAGTTCGGCGAGGTCGGCCTCGGTGGGGGTGGAAGCGCCGAAACTGAGGCCGCGGGCGGCAGCCTGCTGCACGGCTTTGACTACGTGGGGAGCGGCGTGGCCTAGAATCATTGGGCCCCAGGAACCGAAGTAGTCGAGGTAGCGATTGCCGTCGGCATCCCAGAGATAGGCGCCTGCTGCGCGGACGACGAAGGGCGGCTCCCCGCCGACAGCACGGAAGGCGCGGACTGGAGAATCGACGCCGCCTGGCAATAAGGTTTCGGCCCGCTGCTGCAATTGGCGGGAAAGCTGCATGGATCGTGCAGATGGAGTCATCGATATTCAGTATAGGAGGAGCCGCGAAATTCCGAGGAGGACAGCTGGCGATGCTACACTGATGCTTCCCGGTATGGTTATGTTCCGTAACTTCACCTGCCCCCAGATTGCGTAGAGTTCGGGCGAGAGGGTCATACGGTTTCAGAACATTGCCCGCCGACATCCTTCATCCCCGGAACGCGACGCCAGTGCCCAGTAAGCCTTCATCCAAGCCAACTCCCGCGATTACGTACGCCGATGCAGGCGTGGACATTTCCAGCGGGGACCGAACGAAACAGCGGATTAAATATCTTGCGCAGCGCACGTTTAATAAGCAGGTGCTGAGCGAGATTGGCGGGTTTGGCGGGCTGTTTAAGCTGGACACGGCGCGCTATAAAAATCCTGTGCTGGTTTCAAGCGCGGATGGCGTGGGGACAAAGCTGAAGGTTGCCTTCCAGATGAACATGCACCACACGATCGGCGCAGATCTGGTGAACCATTGCGTGAACGACATTGCGGTGCAGGCGGCGACGCCGATGTTTTTTATGGACTACCTGGCGTCGAGCGAGTTGGATGGCGACGTGGCGGAGAAGGTGGTGTCGGGCATGGCCGATGCGTGCCGCGCGAATGGCTGCGCACTGATCGGCGGAGAAACTGCGCAGATGCCGGGCTTTTATCACGATGGCGAATACGATCTGGCCGGCTTTATTGTCGGCGTGGTGGAGCGGGAAAAAATCATCACCGGGTCGGGAATTCGGCCGGGAGATTTGCTGGTCGGCCTGCCCTCGACGGGGCTGCACACCAATGGATATTCGCTGGCGCGCAAGCTGTTTTTTCAGGTGGCCAAATACACGCCTGACCAATATGTGAACGAGCTGCATGAAAAAGCCGGCATTGCGTTGATGAAGACGCATCGCAGCTATCTCAACATCATCCGCAAGCTGACGGCTGCGGATTTGGTCGTGGGCATGGCGCACATTACCGGCGGAGGGATCACGGAGAATTTGCCGCGCATCCTGCCGAAGCATGTTTCCGCCACGGTGGAGCTGGGTTCGTGGCCGGTGCTGCCGATTTTCGATCACCTGCAAGCGCTGGGGAATGTCGAGCGCGACGAAATGCTGCGGACGTTCAACATGGGCATCGGGTTGATCTGCGTTGTGCCGGTCGATAAGTACAAGCGCGTGAAGGCGCTGCTGGACCGCGCTAATGAGCCCCATGCGGTGATTGGAAAAATCATCAAGGGCGACCGCCGGGTGTTGTACAACTAGGAGGGCCTGCTCACGCTACTGAGGCGGTGGCGCCGGAGTCAATTTTTCTGAGTTCAAGGAGCAAGGAGTGACGCATACCGGTGTCTGCTGGCGGCGAGCGACAACGAAATTGGGAAAATTGGCCCGGCCCGCAGGGTTGCGGCGAAAAACCGGCCATACTTCATTCTCGCCCTCGACGGTGGGCCCGCCACAGCCTTCGGGCTCGGCTTCGTCTGACCGGTTTTTCACTCGCAACGCCATCCACCTCAGTAGCGTGAACAGGCCCTAACCAGATGAAGCATCTCGGCATTCTTCTATCCGGTCGTGGCTCCAATTTTCTGGCGATTGCCGATGCTGTTGATCGCGGCCAGATTGACGATGCGGAAATCTCCATTGTCATTTCTAACCGCGCGGAAGCCGCTGGAATTGCCGCTGCCAGGTCGCGTGGGCTGGCGACAAAGGTGATCGAGGCTCGCGGGAGAAAGCGTGCCGAGCAGGATGCCGAGATCGTCGCGTGCCTGCAGGAACACGGCGTAGAGTTGGTCTGCCTGGCGGGATACATGCGGCTGCTGTCGCCGGAGTTTATCGCCGCGTTTCCGAATGCGATCCTGAATATTCATCCTTCTTTGCTGCCGTCGTTTCCAGGTCTCGACGCCCAGGCGCAGGCACTTGCGTACGGTGTCGCCATTTCAGGCTGCACGGTTCATTTTGTGGATGAGCAGCTGGATCATGGCGTGATCGTGCTGCAGCGCGCGGTTCCAGTGTTGCAGGGTGATGACGAAGAGACGCTTTCGGCGCGCATCTTGGAGCAGGAGCACATTGCGTATCCCGAAGCGATTTCGCGGGTGCTGAGCGGAAATTACGCGATTGTGGATCGGCGCTATGTTGCGCGCGCGCCGCAGAACGCAACACTGATCGAGGAAGCCAAGTGATTCGCTTTGTGAAAGCGCACGCCTGCGGGAACGATTTTCTGATCGTCGACGAGCTGGTCGAGGAACATCACCTGGGCGAAGTCGCGCGGATTTTTTGCGCACGAAATACGGGGGTGGGAGCGGACGGAGTGGAATATCTCACGCTGGGCGATAACGGCGGATACTCCATTCGGCTGTTCAATGCGGATGGATCTGAGGGAGAGATCTCCGGCAACGGCACGCGCTGCGTGGCCGCCTACCTGGCTCAGGAAGATGAGGCGAGCGAGTTTTCCATCCGCACCCATGCTGGGCTGCGCCGCTGTCGAATCCTGCAGCGCAGCGCTCCTCGATATTTGATCTCCACGGAGATGGGAATTCCGACACTGAAGGCTCACACGGTGACGCTGAAAGATGGGACTCCCGTCATCGGGGCGGATGTTTCGATTGGCAATCCGCATTTCGTCACTTTTGTGGACACGCCTGATTTTTCCTGCGCAGGACGGCCTTGGCAACAGGTCGGAGCAGAAATCTGCGTACATCCGGACTTTCCAAAGGGCACGAATGTTGAATTTGTGCGTGTGACGGATACAAATAGGATCGAGTTTCGCATTTTCGAACGAGGCGTCGGACCGACGCTCTCCTCGGGCACGGGTTCGTCGGCATCTGCGGCAGCGAGCATTGAGATGAGAGGCGCGGCTCGAACGCTGACTGTCGTTGCGGAGGGCGGCGCGCAGACAGTCGAATGGCCGCATCCAAACTCGAGCCTGATGCTGACAGGGCCGGCGGAAATCATCGCGCAAGGAGAGTGCTTGCTGGCATGAGCGCGCCATCAGAAGCCCGCGATAAGGCTTCAAAGCCTACGGTTCTTCCGGCGGCATTGCGCTCGGGAGATGCCGTCCGCTTGATTTCGCCGGCCAGTTGGTTCGACCCTAACAAGGTACAGGCTGGAATGGCCGCCCTGCGAAGTCTTGGCCTGCAACCGCAGTTGGGAGAGCACGCCCTGGCGCATTATGGACAATATTCTGCGGGAACTCCAGAGCAGCGCCTGGAAGACCTGCACGCTGCGTTTGCTGATGACTCAGTGAAAGCGATCATTTGTAACCGTGGCGGTTACGGATCGGCAGAAATGCTGAGCGGGCTCGATCTGGACTTGATACAAAGGCATCCGAAAGTGTTTGTGGGTTGCAGCGACATCACCAGCCTCGAAACATACATCCACGATCAGACGGGTTTGGTGGTGTTTCACGGACCGATGGCTGCGGGAGATTTTGCGCGGGCCAATGGCGTCGATCCCGTCAGCTGGCAGGCAGCGCTCTCGCAGGAAACTCCCTGGCAACTTGACTCCGAAGCCGGATTGAGGACGCTGAAACGCGGCCGCGCGCAGGGCAAATTCTATGGTGGATGCCTCTCGATGCTGGTCGCTTCTCTTGGGACGCCCTACGAAATCCAAACAGCAGGGACGATTTTGTTCTTAGAAGATATTGGCGTGAAGCCGTATCAAATCGACCGCATGCTGCTGCAGTTGCGGTTGGCGGGAAAACTTGTCGACGTACGCGGCATTGTTTTCGGGCCCATGCGCGACTGCGTGCAGCCGGGGAATGCGGATGAATTGCTGGATGCGGTTTTGTTGCGTGTGCTCGCGGATTTTCCTGGGCCGGTCGCAATTGGGCTGCGTTCCGGCCATGTGCTCGAGCGGAATGTTACAGTGCCGATCGGCGTCGACTGTGAGCTGGACCTGACCGATGCGCCGACGCTGCGGTTTCAGTCGTCGGTTGTTCTCAACGAAAGATGACGATGAGCGAAATCCAAAAACTAAGCCGCGATGGAAAGGCTGCGCGCGCGCGACACGTGCACTTGATTGGAATTTGCGGCAGCGCCATGGCGTCGCTGGCCGGCATGTTGCAGTTGCAGGGATGGCGCGTGACCGGCTCCGACAAAGCCGCGTATCCGCCTATGTCGGACCTGCTGGAACAGCTTCATATCCCTATCGCGCAGCCGTTTTCGGAAACAAACCTGGAGCCGCGACCTGACCTCGTGATTGTGGGCAATGCCATTTCGCGCGGTAATCCGGAGCTGGAATATGTGCTCGACCAACGCATTCCTTTTCGCTCGCTGGCGCAGTTGATTCATGAAGAGTTCCTTGTCGATCGAGAATCGCTGGTGATTGCAGGGACGCACGGGAAGACCACGACGACCAGCATGCTGGCGTGGATCTACGAGACTGCTGCGACAAACAATCCCGCGCTGGCTCCTTCATTTTTGATTGGCGGCATCGCGGAAAATTTTGGTTCCAGTTTTGCGCTACGGCCAACGCGGCCGTTTGTATTGGAGGGCGACGAGTATGACACGGCGTTCTTCGACAAGGGGCCGAAGTTTCTCCACTATTTTCCCGATGCGCTGATCCTGACGCATGTCGAGTTTGATCATGCCGACATTTATGCCGATCTTGAGTCCGTGAAGACAGCATTCAAGCGGCTGGTGAACCTGGTTCCTCGGCGAGGACGCATTGTCGCCTTCGATGGATCGGCGAACGTAACCGAATGCGTTGCGCGGGCTTTCTGCGCTGTCGAGCGCTACGGGTTCGCGCAGGATTCGCAATGGCGCATCGCGGAGCTTTCTATCCATGGCAACCTGAGCCATTGGCGTATCGAGCGAAACGGACAGCCGTGGCTGCAGGTTGAGATGCCGATGATTGGCGAACATAATGTGTTGAACGCAACCGCGGCCGCGGCGCTGGCGGCAGGACAGGGCGTTCCTGCGGGGGATATTCAGCGAGGGCTGCAAACGTTTCGCAGCGTCAAGCGGCGACTGGAAGTAATCGCGGAAGTGAACGGCATCACGATCATCGATGATTTTGCGCATCACCCTACGGCCATTCGAGAAACACTGCGCGCGCTGCGGCTGCGGTATCCGGAGTCGCGCCTGTGGGCGGTCATCGAGCCGCGCTCCAACACGCTGCGCCGCAATGTTTTTGAGCAGGAGCTAACGGACAGTCTGTCGCTGGCGGATGAAGTGGTGCTTGCCGCGGTATATCAGGCAACGAATATCCCAGCCGATCAGATCCTGCATCCGGAACATATTGTGCAGGCGATCGAGTCTCGTGGACGCCCGGCGCGACAGCTGCCGGACGTGGCTGCGATTGTCGCGCACCTGACCGCGAACTTGAAATCGGGAGACGTGGTCGCCATTCTCTCGAATGGTGGCTTCGATGGCATCTATCAAAAACTTCCGGAAGCGCTTCGCACTGGCGTAGGCCGCATAGTCGCTCCATGATTTCTTCACTGACAATTCTTCTGTACTACGTGCTGCTGGTGCCGATCGGCGCGCTGCTGGGTTTTCCGTGGACCTGGATCACGGGAGACGTTACTTTTCTGTATCGTTTTTCCATGTGGATTGCGGCCTCGGGTCTGCGACTCGGAGGGATTCGTATCGACCCGTCTGGGTATGAGAATATTCCGCCGGGAAGGGCCTGCATCTTTATGGCGAACCATGTTTCGAATCTTGACCCGCCACTATTCATGCCGACGATTCCCGGGCGCTCCGCTGTTTTTCTGAAGAAGTCGCTGATGAAAATTCCGGTGGTTGGCATGGCCATGCGGATGGCGGATTTTGTACCGGTGGAGCGTCGCGGAAACCGCGAGGATGCGCGTGAGAGTATCGAAGCTGCTGCCAAAGTGCTGGAATCAGGCGTACATTTGACCGCGTTTCCAGAGGGAACTCGATCGAGAACTGGAAGGATGCTTCCATTCAAGAAGGGGCCTTTTTATCTGGCTCAGCAGACGGGCGCGCCGATTATTCCAGTGTCGATCTACGGCACAGAAACCATGATGAGGAAAGGCAGTCTGAAGATTTATCCCGGGGTGGCGCATATCCACTTGCATCCGGCGCTCTACGCTGCGGATTTTTCTACACGCGAAGAATTGATCCATGCGGTGCGTGAATCCATTGCCGCCGGCCTGCCGGAGTGGATGCGCGAGTAGCGGAATTGGCAGTTAGGTGCTCTTCAGAATCGCGTGGAACCCGCTCGCCATTACCTGATGGCGCTTGCTTTCCGCCTGCGCAGCATCCTTGAACGGGCCAATTTGTACATGCAGGAATTTGTCATTCTTCGCCGTATAGATTCCCGCGTGGAAGCCCTTCTGGCGCAACTCCGCCACCAGCCGCTCGGCATCTTTGCGATCGCCGATGGCTCCCACTTGAACCATGATGTGCCCGCTGGTCTTGGCTACGGGAGGCGCTTCGTCATGTCTCGCGATGGGTGGCGGCATGCTCTTCTTTTCGGCCACGGGAGGCGTCGCGTGAGCAACGGGCGTCATCGCGATCGGACGCAGTGCAGCCGGGGGCGTGGATGGTGGCGCGACCGTCGGATGTGCGTTGCGATTATCTGCAAGATTTGTGATGGGGGAGGGCTGATTCGATGCTGTCAGCGGAATGGGCTTCGCCTGCTGGACAGCCGATTCCGCAGCGCTGCTGCTCGCTGGAGACGAATTGAATGTCAGCGAATGCTTGCTGGTGCCCGCTCCGCCGAAAGAATATCCGAGACCAAAGAACACAGCAGAAACCAAGGAGGCCGCAAAAAAGATTGCAAGGATCGTGCTGGAACTCCAGTGCACTTCCACCGGATCGTGAACATCAAACTTCTCTTCGAACAAGGCCGTCATGGCTAGACATCTCCGCCAGTTTTTGTTTGGACTGCTTGACCCACCTGCTTGAGTAATGAGACCAATTCCAACGGCAGCGGAAACACGATGGTGGTATTTTTCTCCGCACCAATTTCGCTGAGCGTCTGGAGGTACCGCAGCTGCATGGTGATGGGCTGCTGCGCCAAAAGAGTTGCGGCTTCGACCAGTCGTTGCGCGGCATTGAACTCGCCTTCCGCGTTGATGATCTTGGCGCGCTTCTCGCGTTCCGCTTCTGCCTGGCGCGCCATGGCGCGCAGCATCGACTCCGGCAGATCTACCTGCTTGACTTCCACGCTGACAACTTTCAATCCGTAGGGGGATGTGTGCTGGTCGATGATGGTCTGGATTTTCAGATTTAATTTCTCGCGGTGCGCCAGCAACTCGTCTAACTCCACTTCACCAAGTACCGACCGCAATGTTGTCTGCGCAAACTGCGATGTCTGATACACGTAATTCGAAACTTCGACCACTGCCTTGGCGGCGTCGATCACGCGCAGAGTAATGACGGCATTTACTTTCAGGGTGACGTTATCGCGGGTGATGATGTCCTGCGCGGGAACTTCCATTGCTTCCTGGCGCAGGGAGATGCGCACAATCTGATCGAAGGGGCGGAAGACAAGTGCGATGCCGGGACCCTTGGGAGTACTGAGCAGACGGCCGAGACGGAAGATCACGCCACGCTCATACTCTTTCAAAATTTTGATGGAACTAAACAGGTAGAACGCCACGATAACAATGACGACCAAAACTGCAGTGGATGGCATGTTCAACTCTCCCCGAGCATGGAACACTCGCCTTAGGTTGTATAGCATGAACCGTGCGCCAAACGGGCGCGAAACGGCATTCAGGAACCTCGCAGGTCACGTTCAACTTCCAGCAGAAGTCCGTTGCGATTGCGGATGAGAACAGGCTCGCCGGCTGCGATCGCATCGCGGGAATGCGCTTGCCAAAGTTCCCCGCGCACCATCACCTGTCCGTTCGGATTTAATGCGGTTTGAGCCACCGCAATCGTACCCAGAAGCGCTTCGCCACCGGTCTGCACTTTGTTGCGACGAGCACGCACGGCGATTGTAGTGAGAAAAATTGTAATCAAGCCGAAGCCGATGCCCGCGCCAAGCGCTGTACCTAACTGCACACGCATTTCCGGAATGGGTCCATTCACCAGCGTCAGCAGACCGAAGACGAGACAGCCGATCGCGGCCAATCCGAGAATTCCATGCGTCGTAAATTTTATATCCAGGACAAACAAGACGAGCGCGCCGATCAGAAATCCTACGGCGGTATATTCCAACGGCAGCAGATCCAACGCAAATAATGAAATCAATACCAGAAGCGTTCCCAACGCGCCGGGAACGATGGTGCCGGGCGCATTGAATTCCATGTAGATCAGCAGGCCGCCGAGGATCAGCAGAATCACGGCAAGGTTGGGATCGGTCAGCGCGCCGAGGATTCGCTCTCGCGTGCTGGGCGGCATCACTTCAACGTCTGCATCCTCTGTGTGCAGCACCTGCTTCGCGCCGCTAAAACGCGTGACTGTGGTGCCGTTCAAATGGTTCAGCAGCGCTGGAATGCTGGGAGAAATCACATCGATCAACTTCAGATTCAACGCTTCCTGATCGGTGTACGACTTCGAATTCAACACAGCATCCTGCGCTGCCTGCACGTTGCGTCCTCGACGCGAAACATAGGAGCGAAGGAATGCCATAGCGTCGTTCTCAATCTTCTGTTTCAGGATCGGGCCCATCTTTTGGCCTTCCAGAATTGGATGGGAGGCGCCGGTGTTGGTGCCGGGAGCCATGGCGGCAATGTCGGCAGACTCGAGAATGAAAAATCCCGCAGAAGCAGCGCGACTGCCCGACGGGGCGACATAGATGATGACGGGAACTTCAGATTCTTCGATCGCCGTGACCATGGTACGCGTCGAGGTCAGCAATCCACCCGGCGTGCCCAGCTCCACCAAAACCGCCTGCGCGTGAATGTCCGCGGCATGGCGCAATCCGCGCTTTAAATACGCCGCGCTGATCGGCTGAATGGTATCGTGCAGCGGCAACTCCACCACCACTGGCCGCGACTCCGCAGCCTTGGCCGCGAGGACAGGACCACAGCAAACCAAGGCGAGCAGTGCAATTAGAAAGCCGCGCCCGAACCGCGACCAGCGAAGAAAATTAGATGGAGATTTTCGTGTTGTGTGCATGTCGATCACGCTCCCACACACTACTTGGTTTGCTGTTGCTGCGTTTGAATCGCCTGCAGAATTCCCTTCGCGGCAGTGTTGTTCGGCTCAAGCTGCAGCGCGCTGTCGATATTGGTGCGCGCATCGGGCAATGCATGCTGGCTGAGTGCGATGCGTGCCAACACCATATAGGCAGCGGCGTTCGGTTGCATCTGGAGAGACTTGGCCGCTTCCTGCTGCGCAATTTTTATGCTGCCCGCGTACTCATGGACTTCCGCCAATCCAGCATAGGCGGTCGAACTTTTGGGATCTGCAGCCAGGGCGAGCTGGAACTGGCGTTCCGCTTCCAGCAGCAAGCCATCGTTCACATAGGCTCTGCCTTGCTGGCACAATCGCTGCGCGCGTTCCACGGGAGGCAACGAACGCAGCTTCATCGCATTTACCTGCTCCAATGCGAATGCCCCCTGCCGCAGCGACGCTTCATCGTAGGTACGCGCGATACGTTCCAGCGGCTCGTAATCCGGGCTGGTCGCGTCGGAGCCTGTGGATGCGGCGGCGGAAGCGGGTGCACTTTGAGTGTTCTTCGTATCCGGCTGGTCCTTTGTTACCTCGTCCGAGTCTGACTGATCGTCAGCCACATCTGAACTGGCCTGAGCCGTAGATGTATCGGTCTTTGTGACCGCAGGCTTTGCAGACGTATCCGTGAGCTGGCCGCTTTTCAGCATTGTCAGGTTCTTGCGAAGGTTCTGCGCCTCGTCATCCTGCGGGTGAATCGTCAGGCAGTGTGCGACCGCATTCAGCGCGGCCGTATAGTTCTTTTGCCGGCGTTCAGAAACCGCCAGGTTGAACCAGTAATCCGCGTTTTGCGGATTCATTTCGACGACGCGCTTAAAAAATGCGGTGCCGTTCTGACCGCGGCGATTGAACGCGATTCCCTCATTGTTCAATACCTCCGGCAGCGGCAACACAGAGGCGATGGAGGCGAACGAACTCTGTGCGCTGGCGTAGTTCCCGGTATAAAGATCGCTCAGGCCGGAATAGAACATGGCCTCCAACGAGAGGCGGCCGCCTTTTGGGACCTTGGCAAACGCCGCTTGCGCCTGGTCATATTGCTGGTTGTCGAAGTACGCCTGCCCCAGCGCAAACCATGCCTGCACGTAGCCGGGGCTCAGCTGGACCGCTTTGGTCAGATGCCCAATCCGTTCCTCAACTCCCGATTCCACCAATCCGCGAATGTAGTTTTCGAAAGCATCCAGGCGAAGGTCGCGACTCGCCGCGAGAAATGTTTGTTCTTCCAGGTTGAGGTTGGGATCGATCTGCATGGCCACCTTCCATGCCAGCGAATCCTCAATATTGATCAACTGATCCAGGTTGCCATCTTCCTCCAGCGTGGCGCCCATGCTGGGCCCATGCATATCCAAGACCCGCGCCGTGGCTTGAATGCGCCCGTTCGCGACGGTGTAGTTTCCGAAGACGACATAATCCGCATCGAGCGTTTGCGCGATGCGGTAGGCCGTGGCCTGGGTCGGATGAAAATCCGCGGGAAGCCCAAGGTGTTGCATGGCGTAGCGGCGATCTTCGCGCCGAATCGTCAAAAATCCAGCAGAACTTAAGCGCGCGTTCAGGATGTCCGGAAAAGAAGCTCCAATCCAGTCCAGGCTCGGCTGCGTGGAATTGTTTTCAAACGGAAGCACCCAGATTAAGTGTCCGTTCCAGTCGGTTTCATTGGATGAGGCGGATTGCGCCGATGCAGGCGCCGCTACCAGAGCGACGAGCACGCAGAGAATCAAGCCCTGCCATCTTCGAAAAGAGTTCATGGTTCCGGTTTTCTTCACGACACTCGTGATTATAGAAGCTGTCTCATATGTGGCATCGCGGCTTCGGCCAACGACCTGAGACCCGCTTTGATTGCGGGTCTCACACGAGACGTATCGAGCGATTTCGAGTGTATGAGACAGCTTCAAGAGTCCGGCATCCGATTCAACGGGAAACTCCAAGGTGCAAGGTGTGTGGGTCGAGCGACGAGCGACTAGCGGCCCAAGCCTGGTGTGGCGCAACATTCGCAGGTGCGTTCGCCTGTTGCGGCCGATCGAACAGCAACACGGCAGTCCATAGGCCGCGCGTTTTTGCCAGCCAAACTACATCCCCGTGCAGCAATTTCGCAATCAGCGCGGGCGGCAGATCATAATGGTAGCCAAAATATTCTTTATTCCAGTCTTCATCGCCAAAGTGGGTCCAGCTGAGTGTGTCCGGCAACTCATACTTGGTCGCAAACACTAGCGCTGCGTCGTAATTGTGCAACTGCGACGCGGTTTCAATCTGAGGCAGGGAAAAATTATCGATCGCCACCACGTGCACCGGCTTGCGAACATATCCCAACTCGGGTCGGCGCAATTCATCCGTCGCGGGCCATGCCGTCAACACGGTGCCGCCGGGGGCGCGATGGATGACCTGGGCAATCGCCTGCTGCTGCATGATGATCAGGCTGCGATAGGTGAGGTTATCTTCGGGCGTAAATCGGTAGGGAGGATTGACGAACAATCCTGCGAGAAACGCGACGGTGCTGAGCGCGACAATCCACGGCCACTGCTCGACGCGACGGCGCCAGGTGGAAACGCAGAGCAACAGAATCAGCGGATAGAGCGGCAGCAGATAGCGCGCCAGTACAGCGCCGCCGGCGATTGAAAAGAACAGCAGGTTGACCAACAACAGCAAACCGATCTGCGCTTGCACGTTCCAGGAAACCCGGGGACGCTTGGTGCCATCGGCCTTGCGCAGCGCCGGTAAAAACATTGCAGCCACCATGCATAAGATGGGCACGAAAAGATTCATGTAGATGGTGACCTGCATCAGGCGTTGCGCCAGCGCCAGGAAAAAGCGAAACAGGTGGAGGGTCAGGACGGCGTTGTAACGCACATACTGCGGGTTGCCGAAGATGTAGCCGGTTTTATGGAAATGGTAGGCATACCAGGCGCACAACGGCAGCGCCGGCAACGTAAACTGCATGGCGACGCGCCAATGTCCGCGGGCCTGCGCAGGCTTGCGACGGGTCTCCCACACATGCCAGGCAGCCAGGGTCAACGGCATCACAATGGCGGTTTCTTTCGACAACGCAGCCAGCGAGAACCATACGGCCGCGATCCATCCACGTCGTAGGGAAGGCAGCTCGTCCAATGCATAGGCCAGCGCCCACATAGTTCCGGCAGCGGCGTAGATGTCGGCCTGAGCTAATGTGCTCTGCGTGAACCACACTGGATAGAGAGCAGTCAGCAAGGTGGTGGCGAAGGCAACGGTGGTGTTCATCAAGCGGCGCACCAGCGCGAATACGGCGGTGAGCGCGAATGCCGCCACCAGGCAGGTCGCCAGTCGCGTCACCACCGGGGTGAAGCCGGAGATCTTCCACCAGGTAGCCAGGTAGATTGCGGGCAAGGGAGGATGGGCGTTGGTCAGCGTCGAATAGGGGATCAGCGAGCCGGTGCGGAAAAAATCAAAAGCCGCGGGAATATAGTAGCCGGCCTCATCCCAGAAATAAGGCAGCCGCATCAGAGGCAGATGCGTCAGCAGAACGAATGCGTAGATGACGGGAAAAATAATCCACGTAGGTACGGGTTCGTCGCGGTGTCCGCGAAGAAGGAATTGTTGCAGCAGCGAATGCGACCGCGCGACGGGCGCTGGATTCAAACGCGGATTCGAGGCTGGCAAATCATCGCTCCTCACAAAGACGAAAGGGTGAATCGGGGGACCTTCCTATCGCTGCTTCGCACCAACCCGGGTTTAGTGTATCGGACCGTTCCCCGTGCCCGCGGCTGGAAACGCCTGCGTGGGCTCCAGATTGATAGCACCAAAGGCTTGCTCATATTGCGCCAGGTTCTGTCCCAGCAGGTTCCACAGCGCCTTGGCCTGTTGCGGACTTACATAGATTCCCTGAAAATTTCGCAGGACTACTTCATCGGGAGAATCCTGGCGGGCGGCGCCAAACACCAACATAAAATCCCATACGCTGGCCCGTACCTGGACGCTGTTGGCGTAGCCGTCGCGATAGTCCTGCGCCTGGACAATATTGATATTCGGAGAAGAATGCATGGGCTGGCTCATGCAACAAGGGTATCGCGACTGCCCGCTTGCAGGCTGCATCAAACTGCAAGGAATTCCTGACGCTAACAGCGAACGGGTGGCAGAACGCGGGCCTTTTCGTGCTACTTCGAGGGCAAGGGGTATTGAAATCAACACCCTTTTTGGAGCAACTATCGACCCGGACACGGGTTACCATCCATAGCAGTCACCTGGTCAAGCTATTTGCAGCATTTGTACGGATACAGCAAGGCAATTTGCCTTTAGTTAGAGAGGAAACATGAAACTCACCAGAAAGCACAAGATATCTCCGGCGACCTCATTCCTGCAGGGCCTGAGCGGCACGCTGCCGTCATCTCCATCCCGTTGGAGCGGCATTGGACGCGCCGCGCTGCTGGCCCGGCAGGTATTCGCTCTCGTTCTTATTGTCTTGATCGTGCCCATGGGACAGGGCGCGCTATTATTTGCCCAGACCGCGCCCCCGCAACAGGAGCAATATAACGGATCGGTACCCCCACCCCCGCCACCGGATCAAAATGGTGCACAACAGCAATACGCACCGCAGGATCAGGGTGGACCTCCGCCTGACCAGGGCGCTCCTCAGGGACAGCCCTTAAGCCCGGAAGAACTGGGACAGATGGTCGCGCCCATTGCTCTGTATCCAGACGCGCTGGTAGCGCAAATTCTCGCGGCCTCCACGTACCCGACGGAAATTGTGGAAGCGGATCGCTGGCTGCAGGCGCAAGGAAATATGCCGCCGGAGCAACTGGGAGCCGCTGCCAACCAGCAAAACTGGGACCCCAGCGTGAAAGCTCTGATCGCCTTCCCGTCGGTTCTGGCGCAGATGGACAAAAATATTCAGTGGACAACGGATCTTGGCAACGCGTACTACAACCAGCCCGACGATGTGATGTCGGCGGTGCAAACCATGCGCGCGCGTGCTCAGTCTGCTGGCAACTTACACAACACGCCACAGCAGGTGGTTTCTGACGACGGTGGAAACATCGTTATCGCGCCTGCAAATCCAGACGTCGTGTATGTCCCTGTCTATAACCCGTGGGGCGTCTACGGCGGCCCGGTTGTAGTCTATCCGGGCTACTATTATGGACCGCCTGCCGGGGTATACTTCGGCACCGGACTCGCGATCGGCTTCGGCATCGGAATTGGAATCGGCCTGTGGTCCCACTGGGGTTGGGGCTGGCATGCCTGGGGCTTCAATTGGCATAACCGCGCTGTCTGGTATCACGGTGGCCATTACTACACTCGCAGCGTGACCGTAATTAACCGCGGATATAACCGTCCCGGCAGTCCTCACGGTTACCCGGGTAGCCGAGGATCGTATTACAACCACAATGCCAGCTACAGCCATGGTGCCAACTATAACCATGGCGGCAGTTACAACCATGGCGGCAGCTACAACCACGGCAACCAGCAATACCATGGGAACAACCAGTACCATGGCGGCCAGCAATACCATGGCAGTCAGCAGAACTATAACCACGGATCACAGGCGAATTCGAAGCAGTCCAGCTACAAGGGAAATTCTGGTGGCCATTATCAGGAAAAAGGTGGACATCAGGGCGGAGGACATCCCAGCGGCGGCCACGAAGGCGGTGGACATGAAGGCGAACATCGCTAATCCCGATCGTGGCAAATCCGCCTGACCGAACGCAATGACTGATCGACAATACAAAAGCCCGCATCCCTTCGGATGTGGGCTTTTGTATTTCTGCAACGGCGTGAGCCTCTACATTTGATTGCAGGCGCGCCGACAGGAGCCACGTCTGCAATCGAGTGAGACGATGTCAGTTCCCTGACGAAGCGGGAGTTCCGATTTCTTCCCCGGAGACAACAATTTCCACACGGCGGTTCTGCTGCCGACCCGCGGCTGTATCGTTGCTAGCCACCGGATTTGCCGCGCCCATGCCCACCGAAGTCACCGAATCCGGACTGAGACCTTGCGAGATCAAAAAGGCTCGAACCTCGTCGGCCCGTTGTCCTGACAATTTCAAGTTGAATTGAGGACTTCCGGTGCTATCGGTGTAGCCTTCAATCTTCAGCTTGAGACCCGGATGGGCAAGGATGACGCCGGACATTTTCGCCAGCGCGAGGTTAGCATTCTGCGACAGCTGATACTTGCCGGTAGAGAACAGAATGTCCGCCATGGTAACGACCAGGCCGCGCGGCGTGTCGACAGTTTGCAGCACCGAGTTGAGCTGAGCCAGAAGCTGGGCGCGCAATTGTCGTTGCGCTTCAATCGCCTGGGCAGCCTGCTGGGCAGATTTTTGAGCCGCTGCGTCGGCCTGGGCTTTGGCAGCTTCTGCCTGTGCACGAGCCTGCGCCTCCTGTGCGGCAGCGGCCTGCGCCTGCGCTGCGCGAGCTTCGGCCTGTGCCCGTTGCAGCGATTCTGCTTGCTGTTCCGCTGCTAGTTGCGCTTCACGTTGTTTCGCTTGCGCGGCCCGGTCGGCTTCCGCCTGTTGGGCCTGCGCCACCTTCTCTGCCGCCTCCGCTTTCACGGCCAACGAACGCGCATCCTCTGCCTGCTGCGTGGTGCTGCGTGCGGCGGTCAGGACTGGATTCTTCTGCTTTCTCGCAATGTAATCATCCATCTGCGCCTGCGACTGCTGCGCCGTACTCCAGGAATTGGGAGCATACTTTTCCGCTCCCTGGAGTCGGGCAATTCGCATGGCGTTGCGCGCTTCATACACGGCAAGCGGAACTTTGGGATCGATGGTGATGGGCTGCAGTTGCGACTCATGGTAGGCGCTGCGACTCAAGAGTCTCGCCGACACGGGAGTGGTCATGCCCTTGGTATTGCTGCCCGGAACACCCATGAGCACAACGGCCTCACTGGGTTCGGTCACTGCAAAATAGGGCTCGGCCGTAATGATCAAAGCGAAATTCGGCATTTGCGTGGTCGCCACCAGCTTGGCCTTATCGCCGTTCAACAGAATTTCTCCGAGATTTGCGGCGCGGCCCTCCGGCGTGATGGCCCACAGAACATAAGTCAAAAACTCCGGCCCTATCTGCGTAGCCGGCGACATCTTCTGCAACTGCATGTCGATCGTGATGATGCCCTTCTTGTTGTCGATCTTTGCCTGCCCCTTGGCAAAGGGCAACAGCGGAGTGCCAGTGAAGTCAAGGCGGCTGGAGGTGTTGTTCGGATAGCTGACCGCCTGCACGGTCTTCGACACATTGATGTTGATATTCACTACAGAGGGGCTGTTCGCAGCCTGGTCCTGCGCAAATATTGGTGAACTGCAGCAAACGGAAAGAACGATGACGAGTGCTGTTTTCTTCATGCGAACCTCTCAAGCAACCTTGCGATGACATCCCGCTGCAGAGCCGCGGGTGGCCAGGCTCCCCAGAAGATTATGTCGAAATGTTTTCTATAGCCGATCGATCGAATCTGATTCTACTGCGCAGGCAGTGATGTCGCACACACAATTTTCGGAAGCTGCAACCCGATTCCGTCACGATTGTTCTCACGCTGAGCTGCTTATTCACGAGTTTTTGACGGACGTGGAGCGGAGCGCAATCAGTTCATCTGCCAGTTCTGGCAGCATCGCGATGAGGAGGCTACGGGCGCCGGCAAAACGGACTTCAGGAAGGCCTACTACCAGCAAATCGCGTATGCAACTGCGGAAATTTTCAGTTGCAGACGCCCACCGAGAATCAGTGACCAGCAACTCCGTCATCAGTCTTTCACTGTTCGCGACAATGGCGCCCTTCGAAGCTCGCGGACAATTTGTCGGCAGCAATCATCATTGCCATTCCTCCAACATTTTGGACGGACTCCAATAGATGCCCGGCACCGGTTCGGTATTTCCCTCCCATTTGCGGCTCATCTCTCCTAAATACAGCCCTTACGGTGCGAATGCGGTTTGGCTGGCTGCTTGCTCTTTTTCACTTATTACCGGCTCTGGCGCAGGACTGATGACGACGGTGAAATAACTTTCGTGCCTTTGCCTCGCCGGGAACCCTGCGGGTGGTTTCAGCACCGCCGAAAACGTCGATGCGAAATAACATGACCATGCAGATCGTGGACGGAGTGGCGCGCGGGCTGGAACTCGTCGGCGTGGGTGTCATTGCTGTTGCATTTATCTATGCAGCGCTCCGCGCGGTTCGTCATTACCGGATGGGACGTCGGGATGCGTACGACCAACTCAAGATTTTTATTGGACGAGGACTGCAGCTTGGGCTGGAATTTCTAGTTGCAGCGGACATTATCAGCACAGTGACCGTCGAGCCAACCCGGGAACAGATTATTTCGCTTGGCATATTGATTGTGATTCGGACATTTCTGAGCTGGTCCATCACGGTCGAGATTGAGGGCTGCTGGCCGTGGGAACTTGCCAGGAACAAGAAAGGATAGGCCATGTTCAATTGGGAGAGAGTGATCACACAGCTTTTCGCCCGGCTCGGCGGACCGATGCATTTCCGCTTTATTATGCAGCCGCTGATGGCCGCAATTTTGGCAACGATTGATGGCATCAAAGACGGAAAGGCCGGCAGGCCAGCCTATCTGTGGGAGATCCTTTCGACCGCTCCGGATCGAAAGGCATTGCTGCGGGAAGGCTGGAAGCGAGTGAGTCGGGTATTTCTGCTGGCGGTTGTCCTCGACATCATCTACCAACTGATCGAATTTCATTGGATTTATCCCGGCGAAACGCTGATTGTGGCCATCGTGTTGGCGATCATCCCGTATTTTCTGCTGCGCGGCCCCATCAATCGATTGGTGAAATGGCGGGTAAACAGAAAACTCCAAAAATCAAAGCCGGAAATTGCGGGCAGCTAGCCTTCCGAGCGTTGTTGTCGCACATGGGATTGTCACACACAACTCGAACTCCGGGGCGGCCTTACAGGTCGACCGTGGTATGGTGCTTCTGGTTATGGCTGGCGGTTGCGGTGATCGGTTTCTCCTTCCCACCTCTAGCATTGAGTCAGACCTCCGCAACTATTTCCAACGCTGCGAAGGGAACGCAGCCGGTCCAGGAACCCAGCTCCTCCACTCCGGCAAAATCGTCGGAGACGCCAAAAAAGAAAAAAAAGAAGAAGATTCTGCCCCGCGGTTCCATTGCAGTGGCGCCGATTCCTATTTCCAGTCCAGCTATCGGCTCGGGAATCGTCCCCGTGATGGGATATATCTTCCCGCTCAGCCTGAAGGACAAAAAATCGCCTCCCTCTGTCATCGGCGCAGCCGGATTGATTACGAACAACAGCAGCCGCGGTTTCGCGTTGGTCGGGCAACTCTTTATGAAAGAGGATACGTACGAGCTGATCGCCGGCTATGTTCATGGAAATCTGGACTACAACATCTACGGTGGGGGGATCTTATCGGGCAAAAAGCTGGGCCTGGAACAAACCGGGGATGGCTATATGATCGAGTTCCTGCGTCGCATCGCGTGGAGGTTTCTTGCCGGCCCCCGATTTATCGAAGGGCACTCCTTTATTACGGTGCAGCAGGACCAGTTTCCGAATTTTCCTATCCCGCCGGATACCGGGCTTCATACCAACCTGGTCGCGATCGGCGCAAAGGTGACGCGTGACACCACCCCCAACCGTTTTTATCCGGTGGGAGGGACAAAGTTCAGTTTCACTTCAGATTTCTTTTCGCAGTCGCTGGGCAGCAAATACAGCTTCCAGTCGTATAAGACGGAATATGACAAATACTGGAGTCTGAGCCAGAAGCAGGTGCTGGCCTATGACGCGTACCTTTGTGCGACGGGCGGCACGCCTCCGTTTTATGGGAACTGCATCTACGGCACCGGAAATGAGTTGCGGGGTTACACCGCCGGCCAATACTTCGACCGTTATATGGCGGCGACGCAGTTAGAGTACCGCCTGGTGCTGCCAAAGCGATTCGGATTGGTCGCGTTCGGAGGAATCGGCGGTGTCCGTGCCGGGGACGAGCAGTTGTTACAGAGCAACCACTTTCTGCCCGATATTGGGGCCGGGCTACGGTTCCAAGTGAGCAAGAAATATCACGTCAATATGCGCGCCGACTACGGGCAAGGCGTCAATGGCCATACCTTCGGGCTGGGTGTTCTGGAAGCCTTCTAGGCAAAACACGTTCTACAACATGACTCACACGCGCGCAGGCGGTGGGGGCGCGTCGCATGGAACGATCGATGGCCAGTGCTCTCGCACAGCAATCACGCGGAACAAAAATGCGACCGTCACGGCGACCATGGTGATGGGAAAGAATCCTTGCCGGTTCATGAAATGCCAGGCCAGCAGGGCGTAAATGGAGCTTGCCAGCACCGCTGTAGTGACCAGCTGCTCGCACGGTCGAACCACTTCTGGCGTGACCCCGGAGAACAGGTCAATGAACACCCCACCCGCCACGGTGGAGATGAGCCCGACCACGATGGCAGCAAAAACGCCCAGGCCGTGGTCGAGTGCCTTGTGCGCGCCCAGAATCGCGAACCAGGGCAACGTGAAAGACTTGAAAAAAGCCAGCGTTCGAGTGCGGAAGCGCTCTTCCTTTGACTCCAGAAACTTGTAAATTGCAATCCCCAGCAATCCCATCAGCACGCACACAAACAGATAGTTCCAGTTCTTCAGCGGCGAGGGGATGTCGTTCAGCAGAATATCGCGCGACACGCCGCCCCCAATCCCGCCAAAAAAGGCCATGATGAGCAAGCCAGCCATGGTGTAGCCGCGGTCGTGGGAGGGATTGCGGGCAATCAGCACCCCATTCAAGGCATTAATACCAGCGGAGAACAGATCAATGTCGGGAAAGCTGGGTAAGGTCATCGAAAGATCTCCTTCTCAGGCGGCATGCGCCGGAATGTCTCGACTAAAACGGTCCGTGGCGAAGCAGAACGCCATAGAACGTGATGACTCCAATCACAATGACAAGTATGGCAACCACGAACGAAATGGAATAGATATGTCGCGACTGCGTAGCGCCGATCTGGTTCAGAAATCTGCGATGCTGCCAGGCCGCCGCTGCTAAGGCCAGCGTGCCTAGAGCGATCAAGGTTAAACCCAGGTTGCGCGGCGCCTGCGGACGCCGGATGTTGCCGGTTGCGATTTCTTCAGGCAGATATTGAAAGAATTTGTAGATGCTGAAGCCAAATCCGATCATTGAAAGCGACGTTCGCACCCACGCCATCAGCGACCGTTCCGACGCCATGACGGTGCGTTGAATGGCGAGATCGGTTCGGCTTTCCGCCAACACCGTTCCACGGTCTTTTTGCACCACTTCATCAGGACTCATCGATGCTTTCCTCGGTACATTCTTGCCGAAAGTTCCCGGCTGCGGGCGTAATCGGCCTGTCTCATCGCGCATTCGTCTTGCCTGGTGGATGCAAATGGACGACCACATTCCCAGGGCGCCCTATGTGTTGGTTGCAGTGGAGATCGACGCGTTTTCAGAGGCGGATCGTCTGAGTGCCTTCAGGAACACACCCGAAATTTCGGAGTCGCCTCCAACATGTCGTAACCGGCCAGGAGACATGGGATATCGGCGATCGCGGATATCCCCGCTTACTGCACCGGTGTATGCGGTTTGCTGCACACATCAATAGAGCGGCCAGCGTATCCGGAATGAAGGCGGCGGGCAGTCACGGGTTCGAAGGACCCTGAAGCATGAGCCCGCCCGCGATCAGCTATAAGGAGTGTGTCGCCACAATCCGGCTCAGAACTTCTTCAGCACGACTGGCGGACCGCTGACACGTTTGGCCTTAATGTCAACCGACACTTCCACCCGGTTGGCAATCTTCATAAATGGAATATTCTTGTTCATCCCGTAGTCTTTGCGGTCGAACGCCATCGTTCCCACCACTTCTCCGGAACCTGTTCCGACACCCGAAACGGTCAAGTGCAGCGTCTCAGGATTGGAAACGCCACGAATGGTGAAGATGCCGGGAATATCAAACGTATTGGCTCCCGTCTGCACGATTTTGGTCGACTTGAATGAGATCACTGGAAACTCTTTGACATCAAAAAAGTCCTTGTCCTTCAGCTTGCCGTTCTTCATTCCGCTTCCGGTATTCACGCTGGCAGCCTGGATTTCGATATCAAGGACTCCGGTGGTTACCTCTGGAGAGGTGAAGGTTAATGAGGCTTTCCACTTTTCAAAATCGCCGGTGAGATCCATAGAAGACTGAACGTGGAACTTGATTTGGCTGGATTGTGGCGTGACTTCGAAAACAGGAGCTTGTGCGCGGGCGGGGGATGGCAGCAGCACGACGGACATGAATATGGTTGTGAGACAAAGCCCGAATGGTCTGATAGTGCGCCCGATGCCAGGCCGATCATTTGGAGCTGCCAACATAATTTCCGATGTCATCATAGTTTCACGCTGTCCTTGGCTGTGACTGTGAGCGTTACCGCCGGAACTGCCAGTAACAGAGAACCGCGCCATGAAAAGCTCAACATTGCCCAAGCCTGACGATGGGCGCGGTATCCGGAATGGCCAATCGCTGCATTTGGCGCAGCGGTCATTTACCTTTGGAATGATTGCTTGGGGATTTCGCCGTCAAGACCGCCAACAGTTCATGGGCTGAAGCTGGGACAGGAACGGCGTGCTTTTGAATGATCTCCACAGCGCTGACTTTTTTGCCGTACAGATTTTGATTTGCGCCGCTGTCAGGTCCCAGGGTTGCGCCGGATAGTGATACGCCGGCGAACACACCCTGCGAACGGGAGTAGGAGAGCATTTCCGCACTCATGACGCCGTTTGTGGAGGCGTCTGCCGTACGACCCACCGGGCCAGCGGCGATACTGGCGTCCGCGCCGAGCTTGAGCTTGCCCTTCAACAGAGCGCGTGCACCTGCGTCATTCACCACCAGGATGACGTAGTCCGTGGATTGTCCGCCCGCCTGCAGGCCGAAGCTGCCGCCGGTGGATTGCATCATGGTAGGCGCACTCCACGGTCCGGTGAAGTTCGGGCCAGTGCGGCATGTCATGACGCCGCGGCCATAGGATGCGCCGACGATGAAGCCGACCTTCTTGGTGGCCGGCAATACGATGACACATTCCGACTTCTTCAAAATGCCCAGGGGAATGCCGTTGGAGCTTGTCGTCAGGTCCTTGATGACATGACCTGCGTCTACGACTCGAGCCTCTTCCTTGGAGCCGTCCGCTTTGGCAGCTGGCTGATAGAGTAGCGCAAGCATCGCGACGCCGAGAGATACAGCAGCAAAACGTCCAACCTTGTGTTGATTCGACATAGATCACCGTTCCTTTTCTGGTTGCGCCCACCGGTCGCCAAATCTGGGCAGTGTGCCACTAGTCGTTGGACTCTGGCTAGAAACAGTCAGCCGTCAACGGCGTCTAACTCCGCGCGGATAAAAACTGAGAATTGAGAAATGCTACCTTACCCCAACCAAGATACGCTGTGTCGTTCGAAAGAACCTTGACTCGTTGCAGTCTCAGAGTGCAGATTTGCAACCCACAGGCCAAAGGGAACGTTGGCCCAAGTTCGGGAAAAGTATGGCACAGATTGGGTTTCCAGAGGCGATCCAGCGCCGCCATCCGGGTCCAGCCTACGGAATATTGGAGTGTCCACCACATATCGGAGTCAGTCCGCGTTCTCTTCCTGCCAATGCAACGCTGCCCGAACCGCTCAAATGCTCTCCGTTCCTCCGCTTGGAAGGCAAAAATGCCAGCAATGTTCGATGGCCTGGGTTGCTTGAGCCCCTGTCTATGCAGCCTGTTCCAAACTGTGTGACCGGAAGGTCCTGGTCGACCGCTCAATGCGCCCCGCCACCTGACAAGCTCCAGCGCTGATTGGCACCAAGCGTGCAATTAACAACTCCAAGATTTCTTTGTGGGCGACCGGTTTGGGATAGGGGACCGCAGCATTTTGCATTCGGTTGCCGAGACGTTCGCGAGAATCAAGGGCGGACGGCGTCCATTGGCGCTTTTCATGCGGCCGCCGGACACTTCACAAGCGATCCGGGCGCGAGAGTAGCCCACTGGGTTTGAAAAGGGCCAGAACAAACGGAAACGCACTCAAGGAGAATGCAATGAAGAAGCACGCGAAACTCTACACGACGTTGTTTGCCGCGGCCATCGTGACATTGATGTTTTCGCCGCCGGCCCTGGCAGAGGATGGTCCTGCGCCTCAACCCGTGACTTTGAATTCGCCGTCCGCGACGCCCGCGCAAGCCGCGCCGTCGACGGCGTCCGACCCCGATGATGCATGGCACTTCACCCTTGCTCCCTACCTGTGGTTTGCAGGGATGCACGGCACGGTGGGGGCACGCGGCTACGATGCCAGCGTCCACGCGAGCTTTGGCGATATTTTCAGTTACTTGAACATGGGAATTATGGTGGCTGCCGTGCCGCAATACAAGAAATTTTCGGCCCCCGTCGACTTTATCTGGATGAAGCTCTCCGACAATAAGTCGCTTCCGTTTCAAATTGGCCCTACCAACATCAAGACGAAGGTCAACGAGGACCTGCTCACTCCCAAGGGTGCGTATCGCCTGGTGGACGGCAAGATGATCAAGGTCGACGGAAATCTTGGAATCCGTTATTTCCATCTGGGCACAACTTTGACCTTCGTGCCGGGCACCTACGTATCTCCGCAATACCAATCCGCGAACTGGGTCGACGTTGTTTCCGGTGCGAGGATTCAGGCGGCATTGTCTCCTAAGATCATGGCGACGGTTCTGGGAGACGCGGGCGCAGGCGGCGCAAACCTGGATTATCAGATCGGCGCCTTCCTGGGTTACAAAGTCAGGCGGAACGTGGTTCTACAGGCCGGCTGGCGATATCTGGCAGTGAACTACCGGCCGAAGTCCACCTTCGTCTATGACGTGGACACCAGCGGCCTCTTGATTGGCGCGACGATCAACCTGAAGTAAGAGACGCAAAACATTTGCCGTTTTCCGGTTGAATACGGCGATGTCCTAGCCGCGATCCGTGACCGCGTCGTGCCTCCGCATCCTAAAATGTCAATCCGAACGTGGTGCTGATGCCAAACTGATTCTTCAGTGCATTCTCGGGCGGTCGATTGTCGAACGTGTCAAACAGGTTCAATCGCAAGACAATGTCGTGCGTGAAATTGACGGAGTACGCTGCGTTCAAGTTGGAACGCAAGCGGCCGGCATCGGAGATTCCCGGGAATAACTGGAAGCTCGTCGAAAGGTCGGACGTGTTGAATCGGAACCAGTCGTAGTTCAATTCGATCAGGCCTTCCAAGTTCTGGTCTTTGGGATTCATTCCAGATTCTGGACTGTACGCTTCCTTGACAAACACCAGACCTCCCAGCCACGAGAACTGCACGTTGTTGGTGCGGATGAAGTAGCGCCCATAGCCGCCGCCATAGGTCTGGCGAAGATCGAGGCTTTGCTGGTCGCTGGTCAGAAAGTCAAGGAAACTGCCGACAAAGGCGTGGCGCGAAAGATAGAGCGAGGATGTGCTGGACAGATCCTGACGATTTGAACTGTTCGCGCCCGACTGGTGGCTGAAGTTGGAGCTTAAGGCGGCGCCAATTTGATACTTCGTTGAACTGTAGGAAGTATCGGCATCCAGATTGACAGATGTCGCTGTAACGCCGCTGACGTAGCTGGCTCCCAAGTTGACGGACCCTTTGAGTTGCCGCCAGAAATTGCTTTTCTGCGCTTGGAAGGCAACGACGTCGATGGCCCGGACGCGAGTTTCGACTCCTCCGTTTTCAACTATGAAGTCATGGTTCGGATTGTCCTGGGTAGGGATCTTTCGAATCGTGCCGACCAAACGTTTGCCGCCGGACATTTCCAGTTGGAATTTTGCGGTGCTCTCAATCCGCTCCACCTGCTGCCAATCCACTGGGATTGGAGCCACGACATAGGGTGGTTCTATATATAGTTGTCCATGATCCAGTTTTTTGATCTTGCCGGTAATGCGATCGCCATTTTTCATCACCACCACGTCGCGGCGTGCCGGCGCTTTGGCTGCTTCCGCAGCCGACTGCAAAATCAGCCACGCGCAAAGGGTCAGCCCAAAGAGAAACACCAGGCGACGAATTGAAACCCTCATCTGACCGGCTCCCTTCAAGACCCCTCATCCCGGCAAAGCGCGCATCCCAGAGCCAGAGCGACACCGGGAGCGGATGAATGAATCGTAACGGAGTCAGAAATGAATTCTATCGGATCGATCGAAGTCCCCCAACTTCCTGGCGCGCCAGACCTTCACTCCGCGAGCTCTCGGGCTGCCTTGACAAGGCCCAGGCCGCGTAATTCAGACACCGTATAGAACTCCACGGTGGGAGGCTCGCAACCAAGCTCCATCAACACTAAAAGTTTCTTGTATGCATCCGACCGGAGGTGACGATAAAAATCACTTTGCGTCTTCCAGTGAGATTCGACACGAAGGACGTTTGGGTCGGCGAGCGGCTGGTACAACTGGCAGCTGATGCATCCTGGCTCCGCTTCGGTTGGACCGGATAGCGAGGAGAGCGCAAGACGAAGCTCTTCGCGCTTTTCAGGGAAAGTCTTGATGTCTACGACTTCGATAATTGCGATTCCACCGGCCAGGATCACGCTGCCCTCTTCGACGTGCAAGAAGTTGACTGGAAGCTGTCTCATAAGCTCGAAATCGCTCGATACGTCCGGTGTGAGACCCGCAATCAAAGCGGGTTTCAGGTCGTTGTCCGAAGTCGCAACGCCATAGAGGAGACAGTTTCTACGTGTGTCTATAGGCAATACGGAGTCCAAACCCTCAATCCATCCGCTGCCATGCAAACCGATAAGCTACAACGTTCCTGGGTGATTTTGCACAAGGATTTGTAGAAGAGCTGCCCAAGATTTCGGAGTGCCCACGATATTTGGGAGAATTCAAAAATAATTTATGTCGGCAATCAAACCAAGGCGTATATTGGGCTTCTCCCCTGTACCTGTATGAGTTGGATCACTGTCTGCCTAAAGCCTACCCCCTAAGGCCCCGGACGCAACGATACGTCCCTGGCGGATCTTTGATGGGCATACAACATGCTGAGCTGAAAGGACCACAAAGAATATGAGTGCTCACCCAATCTCGACCGGGGAAGAGCAACGCCACTTTGAGCGACTCATTACTGATGTCTCCCTGCCATTCATCAATTCCAGCGGGACTCATCTCGATACCGACATCGAAGCAGCGCTCAAAGCGATTTGCGATTCTCTTCGCCTGGATTACAGTGCTCTGGCCCAGTGGGATAAGGCCGCAGAGTTGTTCGTCATCACCCACTCCTGGGTTGTGAACGGGAGTGTATCGGGCCGGAGATTCCCTCAGAAGGACATTCCCTGGCTGGCTTTTTCCATCCTTCGCGGCAAGTCCATTCAATTTGGACGCACCTCCAAATTTTCCTCCGAAGCAGCCAAAGATGTGGAAGCCGTTTGTCAGCCCAACATGGAATCCGCCCTTTTCCTGCCCCTGAAATCCGACGACCAGGTCCTGGGCTTTGTCTGCTTTGGCTGCTCACGTGCGGAACATGAATGGCCGGAGGACATTGGAGACCGCTTGCACGTGATTGCGGAGGTCTTTGGCAAGACACTGGCACGCAGCCGTTCTGAAGACGAGCTGGTTCAGAGTCAGGAAAGAAGAGCGTTGGAAGCCGAGGAGCGTTTTCGTGTGGTGATCGAATCGTTTCCAACAGCGGTCATTTTGTCCGACCAGAAAGGGACGATCATTCGAGTCAATTCGCGAACCTCGCTGGCGTTTGGTTATACGCAAGAAGAACTGCTGGGGCAGCCAATTGAGATGCTGATTCCGCATCGCTTTCGCGGCCATCATGGTGCGAATTGGGCCGAATTTGTTGCCCAGCCCAGCATGCGGCTCATGGGGACGGGTCAGGCATTGTTCGGTCTTCGGAAAGACGGCAGCGAGTTCCAGGCGGACGTCACACTATCACCAATGCAAACCTCGGAAAACATCCTGGTGCTGACTGCGATCACCGACGTTACCGACCGCAGAATTACCGAACAGGCCATGATTGACTTGAACGCGCGCCTGATGGCGGCGAACGACCAGATCCGCAGTATGAAGGAAGAGCTGGAGCGGGAGCAGGGTTCCTTCAAACATGAGATCAAGCTCGAATCGAACCACGACGAAATCGTGGGACGGAGCCAGGCGCTCCTGCGCGTACTAATGAATGCAGAGCAGGTAGCCACGACCGATTCAGCGGTGCTGCTGCTGGGAGAGACCGGGTCCGGCAAGGAATTGATCGCGAGAGCCATCCACAAGAACAGCAAGCGTGCCGCCCGGCCGATGGTCAACGTGAATTGTGCGGCGCTGCCTGCATCGCTCGTGGAAAATGAACTGTTCGGTCGCGAGCGAGGAGCCTATACCGGTGCGCTGACTCGGGAGGTCGGGCGATTTGAGCTAGCGAATCACTCGACCATATTTCTGGATGAGGTTGGTGAACTTCCGCTCGAACTGCAGGCGAAGCTGTTGCGAGTGCTGCAGGAAGGCGAATTCGAACGACTCGGCAGCTCAAAGACAATCCACGTGGATGTGCGTTTGATTGCCGCCACCAGCCGCGACATGGAAGCCGCAGTGCGAGAGGGCAAGTTCCGCGAGGATCTCTACTATCGCCTGAACGTATTTCCCATCCGCGTGCCTCCGCTGCGCGAGCGCCGAGAAGACATCCCCATGCTGACGTGGCACTTTTTGCAGATGCTAGGCTCTCGCATGGGTCGCGATGTAAGCTCAGTGCGAGCCAGCACGATGAAGGCATTTCAAGCCTACGCGTGGCCTGGAAATGTGCGTGAACTGCGGAACGTGATCGAACGGAGCCTGATCCTTCACCAGGGGCCGGTTTTTGAAGCCGACTTGCCGGAGGGCGCCGGAGTTACCTCCTGTGTGGGAACCAAAATTGAGGAAGTCGATCGCGATCACATTTTTCGCATTCTAGAGCGCACCGGCTGGCGGGTGCGTGGTCCCGGAGGCGCAGCCGAAGCACTGGGGCTCAAGCCAACCACGCTGGAAGCTCGCATGAAGAAACTTGGGGTCGCCAGAAAACAACGATCGTGAAGATTTTGGCGTTGCTCAGGCTCGAGCCGATCGTGCGATACCAATTCCCTCATCTTTAATCTGTCAGCGAAGCCGCGTGCCGGATCGTTGCATTCTCGCGACTGAAAATCTTCAACACCGCCAAACCATCCTCCGGCATTTCGGAGGGCCTCCAACGTATCGGGTGTGCGACCACCCCATAGACGGTCGCGGTCCGCGCACATTCGATACAAACGGCTGTTATCGAAAGACTTGCATCCCCCCATTGATTCCGACCGATTCGGAAGTTCGCTTGCCTTCTTGATAAAGGCACCGCGGTTGCGCCTGGCGCGCATACGGTGGAGGAGCAGGAATGCAAAACTCAAAAATCTGGATGACGTGTATCAGTCTTCTGTTCCTATGCACAGCGATTGCGACCGCGTTGGCGCAGGATCCAGGCTGGCCACGCCAGATCGCGCGGCCCGGCGGAACACTGACCGTCTACCAACCGCAAGTGGATGAATGGAACAACTACACCGAGCTGAAATGGCGCATGGCTTTTCAGCTGACTCCCACGGGCGGCAAGCAGGTTGTCGGCGCATTGTCGGCGACGGCATCCACGCAGGCCAACACCGACACGCATATGGTGTTCCTCTACAACATCCATATTGACCACACCTATTTCCCCGGAGAAGATCCAGGATCAACGGCACAGCTGGATCAACTGGTTCGCTCCTTCATGCCGCCGACGCTCAATGTCTCCCTGGAGCGCATCGTCGCCTACATGCCCAAGCCGCAATCGCTGCAGCCAGTCGCAGTCAAAAATGATCCGCCCCGGATTTTCGTCAGCTACACGCCGGCGATTCTACTCGGCGTAGATGGCGATCCGGTGCTCGCGGATTTTCCGAAGACCACTGTCAAGTTCGTCGTCAACACGCAATGGCCATTGTTCTTTGAGCAATCGACAGCGCGCTATTACCTGCTGGTCGATAAGACATGGCTGAGCGCGAGCGATCTGCATGGGCCGTGGACCCAAGTAATGACGCTGCCGTATGCGTTCAGCACCATGCCGTATTCTCCCGAATTTGCCGATGTCTGGAAACAGATTCCCCCTCGGGCGGTCGCCAATCCAATTATTCCCGCAGTGTTCTATAGCACCGTACCTTCAAACGTGATCCTGTTTGATGGGCGGCCGAATTACACATCCATTCCCGGAACGCAACTGGTCTATGCAAACAACACGGACAGCGTGCTGTTTGTCTATAGCCCAACGCAGACGTACTACTACCTGACCGCAGGCCGGTGGTTCAGTGCGCCGACTCTGAGCGGTCCCTGGACATTTGCGTCCATGAACCTGCCAGCGGATTTCGCCAACATTCCCTTGTCCAGCCCGGCAAGCGCGATTCTTTCTTCCGTGCCCGGCACCAGTGAAGCCAAAGACGCGGTCCTGATCGCGCAGATTCCGACGACCATGCTGATTAACCCGGCGACAGCAGCGGCCCAGGCCAACGTCACCTACACCGGCAATCCGCAGTTCGCGCCCATTGAAGGCACCAGCATGCAATATGCAACCAACACCGCGGACAAAGTGATTCAGGTGGGCGATGTCTTTTACTTGTGCCTGCAGGGAGTATGGTTCATTTCCACCACGCCAAACGGTCCGTGGACTACGGCGAGTTCCGTCCCGCAAGTGATTTATTCCATCCCGCCGAGTTCGCCGGTCTACAACGTCACTTACGTCACCCAGGTGACCACCTCGACCGGATATGTTCAGTCCAGCTATACGGCCGGATACATGGGCGCATTCATCATGGGAGCGGCGGTGGGAGCCATCGTCGCCAGCGGCACCGGATATTACTATCCGCCCTATATCGGATACCCGATCGGCGGATATCCCATATATCGTCCCTATCCGACGCCGTACGGAAGTACTTCCTACTACCGAACGTCGAACGGCGCTTACGGCGTGTCGCAAACTGCCTATGGACCGTACGGATCGGCAACTCGCAGTGCATCGTACAACCCCTATACAGGAACGTCTGCGCGATCCGCATCGGTATCGACTCCATACGGAAAGCAGAGCGTCGGTCAGGCGTATAACCCGTACACCGGAACCTACGGTGCAACGCACCAGGGATCCAGTCCGAGCGCACAGTGGGGTCAATCCTACGTTTCGAACGGAAACAAATCCGCGACCACCCAGCACTATACGAATGCCTATGGGACCACCGCTTCTGCCCAGGGATCGCAGGGCGGCAAAGCGTACGGCACTTCCACCGCGCAGGGAAATTCCTTCGCCGGAAAAACTTCCAGCGGCGATATGTATGCCGGCCGCGATGGCAATGTATATAAGAACACCGGGTCAGGCTGGCAAAAGTCGGACGGCAACGGTGGCTGGAGCAACGTGAACACAACCGCGAATCAACAGAAGGCGCAACAAAGCGCACAGAGCTATCAGCAGCAACACCCGAACAGCCAATCCTATTCGCAGCGCCCATCGCAAAACACAAGCCAATATCACCCTAGCAGCAATTCCATGCAAAGCCTCGATGCCGACCGGCAGAGCCGGATGACAGGAGCCGCTCAAAGTCAGCACTGGGGCGGAGGCGGGGGCTGGGGTGGCGGAGGACGCAGTTGGGGCGAAGGTGGAGGGCGCCGCCGCTAGCTTCCGCAAACGATCCGCCGTGCTGCGAAACACCTGAATTGAGGATGCGATGGGATGTACCTGCATCAACGCAGGCCGTGAGAGTTCATTGTGAAGGGCGCCTATTCTCTGGGCTTGGCGCTTGTGGTTATATTTTTGGGCGCGTGTACTTCTCTCCGTGCGCAATCGCCGGAATTCGTCCCGGAGATCGATACGAATGTCACGCTCAATTCCTACATGCGAACCTATCTGGTGACCAAAGACGATCGCGATGCCGGCGCGACCAGCCAGTTCAGCGTAGGCCCCAGTTTGCAGTTTTATTTGAAGCCGCTGATACGAATGAAGCGGATTGCCGCCTTTGATCTGGATGATGCTGTAGCGAGACCCTTGGTCGTTGAAGATGGATATCGCTATCTAATCTCCCCGGGTGAGCCGTCAACCCAGCGGATGCAGCCCATGGCCACGTCGCACTTCCCGCTCAGAGCTGGATTTCTGGCTTCCGACCGCAACCGCGCGGATCTGGATTGGAAGGGCGGAGTGTTCACCTGGCGTTATCGCAACAAGTTGACCATCCAGCGAACGCTGGACGTGGGCGGATATCATTTCATTCCTTACGTCGCTGCCGAGCCGTACTACACCAGCCAGTACAGGAAATGGAGCACAACCGATCTTTATATCGGGGGCTTATTTCCGGTAGGGAAGCACGTGCAATTCAACTGCTATTACGACCACGAAAACAACACAGGGAAGAGCCCAAATCAGCCGAAGAACTATGTTGACCTGGCGCTGCAACTGTATTTCTCGGCGAAGAAGAAGTAGAGAAAGGAGCAATCGGCGTTCCGGCCGCCACGCTCCCGTTAAAAAACAGTTCGCAAGTACAGCCTAAAGATCGTGACCGATATTGCAGATAGACTGCTGCCGTCTAGAACGAGAATTCCAATCCCGCGGTCGCACCTTTTTGCGTCAGGTGGATTCCAATTCGATCGGTCTGCGCGTTGACGATGAGCCGCGTGGCTAATGCATAGCCGGCCTTCAGGCTGACATGTTTGTTCACCGCATAGCCGAGACTGTCTTCCAGCGACACATAGTTTCCATAGCCGAAGAAGTACATGCCATACACATCTCCTGTAACAAACAGGCGGGGGGAGTTGGTGAGGTACAAGCGATACTGCGGCCCGGCGACGGGAATTGGCGCGATGAATGAACCGCTGGCGGACTTGGCCGCATACTGCGTTCCGTCCCCGGTGACCTGCGCCTGGGCGCTGATCTTGGCCGACGTATCAAAGGTGTTGAAGTGGACGGCAATGCCAAGATGGCCGCGTTTTCGGCGAATAATGTCGTATTGATACCCCGGAGAAATGAACAGAGCGTCCAGTTGACCCTGGGTCTGCAGGCCGGCCTCGAAGGTCTGGCCTTGGAACGTAATCGTCCGTTGGAGAACGGTCTGATGGGATGAATTGAACCGGCTGAAGTCGATCAGGAAATGATTTTTTCGCGTGAACTTCCAGTCCAATCCGGTTGCAAAGGTCGAGTAGGAATTGAAGCCCAGGTCTTTCTGGAAATCCACGGGAACGGTGTCGCCTTCTCCCTGGATTGTTCCCGATGGCGTGGAGTAGAACCATCCACCATCGAGTCTCAATCTATATTGGTCGAAATCCTCGTGTTTTTGAGCGTGAATCATCGGGGTGAAGCCAAGAAGCAGAAAGAGAGCGGCTGGAATCGCCCTTCGCAGTGAATTCGACAGGGAACGAGTATTTCCGTACAGCGGCATCTGGTGATCTCCTAAGCAGCCTCATTTCAATGCACGCTATGTGCCATACATGGAGTGCCCCGCTCCAGGAAGAGTTCAACGAAAGAACGGCCGCTTCAGCTTCACGAAGTTTCGTTCTGCCTAAGGGATTGAACCCGCAGTCGCTTCGCTTCGCAGCTCAGTGCGCGCAAGCCGCTTGCGTTGCCACCAATCGCCTTATGGGAATCTTCTGCTTTGTCCTCCCAGACCCATTGAACGTCGCCTCTACCTCCGACATTTCGTAGGCCCCCCGAAATGACGGAGTAGTTTCCTGGCGAGATGGGGTGAGCCACCCTTCGACGGCGCTTGCAAATGCAGTCAATCGCTATAACTTCACCCGTTTTGGCCATGGGTTGGCTTTTGGCCTGTAGGTTGCAACTTGAACGAAGCACGAGTGCCTCACAAATCCCTTCAAGGGTTGCGGGAACGGAGGAATGGTTCAGCCAGAAGCCAGGTTGAGACCGTTCTTTCGGAGGCGTTGCGGAGGAACTCGACGCGGGACGGCATATTTCCACCCATGTGGATGCCATGCGGTCATGCACAACACGAGACTAAAGGAGCATTAAGCCAATGAAGTGGATGAGATGGATGTTTCCCGCGGCAGCTGTGGCTGCCATGTCGCTAGCGCCCAACGTTTTTGCCCAAGCGGCCGCTGCACCGCCGGCGCCGGCTTCCACCCAGCCAACCACGGATGCGCAGAATACCAATATCCAGGCCTACATCGAACTGCTGCGCTCCAATGTGCAAGCCGCCAAGACTGAGGTCCTGACCGAGACCATGCAGCTGAACGACGCGCAATCCACGAAATTCTGGCCCATCTATCGCGAGTACAACTTGAAGCTGCAAGCTCTAAACGACAAGAAGATTGCCGGAATCAAGCAGTACGCGAAGGAATATGACACGATGACGGACGCCCAAGCCGATCAACTGGCCATGCTGGCACTTAACCTGGAAAATCAGCGCAACGCGCTCAAGAAATCTTATTACGAGAAGTTTCGCGCCGCGCTTGGAGGCATCATTGCCGCACGCTGGCTGCAAGTGGAAAACCAGCTGCTGATGGTCATTGATCTTCAGATCGCATCTTCATTGCCGGTTGTCAGCAACCCTGCGAGCAATTAATCCACGAGAGGAGAAGGAATGATGAAAAGGCGCGCATTTCTAGCGTTGTGTACCGCACTGATTGTTCTGGCAAGCGCGAAGGCCGACACCTTGAGGCTGCGTTCCGGAGTCACGGTTCAGGGAACGTTTCTGGGTGCGGATACGCGCCAAATGACCTTTGTCACCACCAGCGGGCAGACACGGACATACTTGTTGAGCGACGTGAGTGAAATCACCTTTACGCCACCGCCGCCGCCGCCACCACCGCCGCCCCCAGTACCTCATTCTTCCGGAGCTCAGCCGGCCAATGTGACACTTCTCGCGGGAACTTTGATTCCCGTGCGCCTGGTCAACGGGCTGAGTACCAGTACGAATCATACCGGCGATCGATTCACGGCAATTCTTGATTCGAACCTGGTTGCGAACGGTGTCGTCGTGGCCTCTCGAGGAGCAACGCTGCACGGCATCGTGACCAAGGCAGAACATGCGCGGAGATTGACTGGCAGATCTGAGTTGCAAATTGCGCTCACGGACATCGTGATCAATGGAGCCGCGCAACAGATCAGCACCAACGGCTTTCAGCAGAAGGGTTCAAGCGAGGGCGCCAACACCGCCAAGAAGACGGCAGCTGGGGCCGGACTTGGAGCAGCGATTGGAGCCATCGGGGGCAATGCCGGACGAGGCGCGGCCATCGGCGCGGTTTCCGGTGTGGGCGTATCCATGATCAAAAAGGGCGAGGCGATCGTGCTGCCTGCGCAAACCTTGCTGGAATTCAGCCTGGCTCAACCTACCATTCTGCCGGTGCAGCACTGAGATAGCAGAGACGATTTTTACGTGGAGAGAAAGCAGCACCAATCACGTTGTTCGATATGAAGCGAATCGATTGCTCGGCAGGTTGAGTTTTTCATCCAACACTCGCCGGGGATCGATCGGGGGACGTACACGGAGGAAGTATGAAGTCACTCGAAACCAAGCGCATTCTTCAACTGGCAGCCATGGTGGGAGTTCTGGTTTTTCTTTGCGGCTCGACCCGGGCGCAGAGTGTGAACTATAACTTTGCACCCGGCACCAACTTCAGCAAATATCACACCTATAAGTGGGTCACCATTGCGGGGGCGCAATACCCTGACCAGATTGTCGATGAGCAGATCAAGCAGTCGATCGATCAGCAGCTGGCGTCAAAAGGATATGTTAAGACCGACAGCAATACCGCGGATATGGACGTAGCCTATCAAGTCTCTGTGACGGAGCAGAGGCAGTGGAATGCCTATGGCACCGGCGGCGGCTGGCGCATGGGCGGCGGCATGGCGACAGCAACCAGCAGCACCATTCAAACCGGAACGCTGGGCGTAGATTTCTACGATCCAGCGGAGAAGCAATTAATCTGGCGGGGCTCTGCGACCAAGACATTGAACCCGCCCAAAGATCCTAACAAGCGGCAGAAGAATCTGGACAAGGCGGTCGCCAAGCTCTTGAAGAATTTTCCGCCGCCACCAGCGAAGTAGAAGTTCTGACCTTCGGCAGCGGCGAACCAGCCTGAGTGGAGCGGCGCCAAACAGTCGCTGCGCGGACAACGAATCGGCTTCAACGGCGAGCCTGGAAGACGAAACTTAACGCGGTTCATTGTGGTTGATTTGGAACTCTGTGGAATCATTCACGAGTTGTTGCAATCGACCACATATGAGCTCCAACCATGTCGGTGAGCGATCAAGATTTGTCGCGCATCGCAAGGAGAACGTCAATGCAACGGATCACTTTTCAGAAGTACGCTGTGATGTCCATCCTGACTGTGAGCCTGGTCGCCTTGACTCCCCGGGCGAACTCTCAGTCTCCAAACCCCGCACTACAACAAAAGGTCGCTGCTCTCAAACAGGCTTTGGGCCAGAATAAGCAGGCTCTTAGCCAGTACACGTGGGTGGAGACACGCCAGATGATTCTGAAGGGCGATGTAAAGTCGACGCAAATGTTTCAGTGCCAGTATGGGCCGGACGGTAAGGTCCAGAAAACTGCGATCGGGCCGCCCCAGCCACCACCCGAACATCATCGCGGCGTGAAGGGCAAAGTCATCGAGAAAAAGAAAGGCGAGATGCAGGACTACATGGAGCAGGTCGCTTCACTGATGAAGTTCTACGTGCCACCCACCCGAGCCCAGATACAAAACTCATTCCAGGCGGGTAAGGCCTCGATCCAGCCGCAAGGCGGCCTTGTCACCCTGGTATTCCATGACTACGCGGTGCCGGGAGACTCCATGTCGGTGACGATCGATGGCGCATCAAATAAGATTCGCTCCTTCGTGGTTAACACCTACCTCAATGATCCTTCCCAGGTGGTGACCTTGAATGCCGTCTTCCAGAGTCTGCCGGATGGGACCAATTACGTCGCACAAACGGTACTGGATGCGACGGCAAAGCAGATTCAAATCAGGACCACGAGCGCCAATTTCAACAAACTATAACCGGCCTCCGTCCATGCGAATGACAACTGCGGCAAACCACGGTGAGACTGCTTCGCGGCCGGTCTCACGGCGCCGAATTCAGTCCGGCCTGTGACATTGTGTCTCTGTCACACTTTGCGAAGGTTTCGAGACTACGACGATTGAAGCCGGCTCAGATGGGTTCATGGACAAGAAAGGAGCCTCTCGATGAAGGGGCATCTCTACCTGCGCGTCGCATTTTTGCTTTCCCTGCTACTGTCGCCTGCCATGTTGACCGCGCAACAAAGCAAACCGGCGAATGATGTGGCTGTCGCTCCGGAAGGCACGCAGGTTGCGACCGAGCAAACACCGGCCGCGTCCGCGAACACCAATGCGCTGCAGAAAGCAACGCAAAATCCTGTTGCCAGCCTAATCAGCGTACCTATACAGAACAACAGTAATTTCGGCATCGGCCCCTATGACCGCACGCAGAACGTGCTGAATATTCAGCCCGTCATTCCCATGCGCGCCAGCGAAAACTGGAACCTGATCATTCGCTGGATTGCGCCTGTTATTTGGCAGCCTGCTCCCGGAACGGCAAATTTGGAAGTATTCGGCATCGATGAAAACACGCCTGCATATTTTGCGGCCCAAGCCGTGCAAAGCAGCGTGGGCGTGTTTGGCTTTGGAGACATGACGCCCACGTTCTTTTTGTCCCCATCCAAACCAGGCAAGCTGATTTGGGGCGCGGGACCTGTATTCGTTTTGCCGACCGCCACCAGCAAGGTCCTGGGACAGGGAAAACTCAGCATCGGCCCGTCTCTGGTTGCACTGGTCCAGCCGGGAAAATGGACCGTAGGCGCGCTGGTCAACAACGCCTGGTCTGTCGCCGGTCCGTCAGACCGCAGCAGTGTGAACCAGATGACGCTTCAATATTTCGTGAACTACAACCTAAATAAAGGCTGGTATCTATCATCTTCCCCAGTGATCACGGCGAACTGGGAAGCTTCCAGCGGAAATGTATGGACGGTGCCGGTAGGTATAGGGGTGGGCCGAATCATGAAGCTCGGATTCCAACCGGTAAATATCTCTGCCCAATTTTATGGAAATGCTGTGCACCCGCCGAATGGCTCTAACTGGTCGATGCGTCTGCAAATCGCGTTCCTGTTTCCCAAGCTGACCAAGCAACAGCAGATGATGCTGATGCAGCAGAGGATAAAGCAGCTGCAAGCGGAACCGGCGCAGCAGTAGAAGTTTGCGATGAAGGCCGAAACAAGCGGGTATGGAGCGAAGATCAACATGAAAATGGTTTCTTGCCGAGCGACGAGACAGTCCGCCATGACGTTAGCAATCGCGCTGTTTGTGTGTTGCATTTCGCCGCCCGCAGCCGCAAAGACCAGCGCCGCGGCGATGGTTGG
>DATJUD010000108.1:0-3050 GCA_035502695.1 Acidobacteriaceae bacterium | reverse complement strand
TTGCCAAAGGCAGTAACGGCAAAGTCGTGGTTGAATTCTGAAGAAAATCCTCACCCTCGATTGAATCGTGAGCGTGCGCCTGCACAACGGCAGCCGGAGATCCGGGAGTTTTTCTCTGTGATGCTCCCCATGCGTGGATCTCACTGTCTGGATCAACGGGATAGATTCTGGTGATTCTGCTGAAGTGGCGCAACGGGCCTCGCACCGGCGTTCGATGCGCGGTCAGCCTCATGTCAAAACTCGGAATTGGTATTTCTCGACCGCTTTCGGCTCAGCAATCTTCGAGATAAATGCGTGAATAGAATAAGGCGGGGTCTTCGCCTCATGCTCTTCGTGCTGCGGCTCGAATGATCCAACACCCCGATCCTGCAGAAATCAATAAGTGTCCGTCTGTATGTTTCAGGGTTTCGCCAAAGCAAACAGACGTCTACCTTCTTCAGTGAGCGATACATGAAGGAGGGGCCGCAAGGTGAATCAATCAAATCGACCATCAGCGATCGAATCGTCTGGCTCAGGACTTGAGCGAATGTCTGAAAGCAACCTCGTTTGTCTTGCCAAAGCCGGCGATTCACGCGCTTTTGCATCCCTTCTGGAACGCAACCGCCCCCGGCTCTTCCGGAAGATCGAATCGATGGTGCGCCAAAAAGAGGATGCTCAGGACGCACTTCAGGAGTGCTTTCTCAAAGCGTGGCTCCATCTGGATCGATTCGAAGGGAAAGCGGAATTCAGCACGTGGCTGACGCGAATCGCAATCAATGAAGCGCTTATGCTGATTCGAAAAAGGCGCCCGATGGAAACCTTCGCCGACTCCGAGATCGAGATCTCAGATTTCAGGTTATGTCCGCAGCGGCACTACTTTGGATCGGAGGCGAGGGCGTTCGTATGGCACGAGGTCGCACGGCTCCCGCAGGAATTGCGGATGGTCTTCACCATGCGGTACATGCAGGAACTCTCGACGACCGAGGTTGCCTGCATGCTGGATCTCACCACAACCACAGTAAAAAGCCGGTTGTATCGGGTTCGACAGCACCTGCGCGACCGACGCATGAATCGGCGGATGAACGCGGACTTTCACTCCAGTGTTCCCTAAACCGCAGTCCACATTGGCGTCGCCATTCGAAAAGGTTACAACGATAACTCATCTATCATCGCCACCGCGCTGGAACTCGGAAATCTTACGATTTGCATAATTCCCGTAACTGAAGGAGAGCTACATGAGTGGAACAGAGGATTTGCTTCAACCCGAACAATGCGTACTGTTGCTGGTGGATTTCCAGGCAGGCCTGGCCTTTGGCGTGGAGTCTGTCCCTCGGCAGATTCTGCTGAATAACGCTATTGCGACGGCCCGCACCGCTCGCGTTTTCGATGTTCCGGTGGTTGTTTCCACGTCCGCCTCGCGTGCTTATAGCGGACCGCTTCTGCCGGCGCTTCAACAGATACTCACCGGTGTGCAACCCATCGAGCGCAGGAACATGAATGTTTGGGAGGACGACGCCGCCCACGGCGCCGTGATCGCAACAGGCAGAAAGCGCATTTTGATTGCAGGGCTGCTCACCGAGGCCTGTGTTTCATTTCCGGTGTTGTCCAGCCTGCGCGATGGATTTGAAGTCTTCGTAATTGCCGATGCCTGTGGCGGGCTGACATCGGCCGGCCATCAACTGGCGCTCAACAGGATGCAGTCGGCAGGCGCGAAAATGACGAGCTGGCTGCAGGTGCTCCTCGAGTTTCAGCGCGACTGGACCCGCCACGAGACCTACGAGAGTGCGCGATCCATCGTCGTCGATCATGGCGGAGGATACGGCATCGGGCTTGCCTACGCTCGCGCGATGATCCACCCAGCGCCACTGGGTCAGGGCGGCGGCCCCGCACTTCTTCAGGCAAACCCATAGAAGCGGAGAGAACCAATGCTTCAGCCCATCGCAGGACTGCATCACGTAACGGCCATCGCCACCGATCCGCAGCGTAATGTTGATTTCTACACGGAGATCCTTGGCCTTCGTTTTGTGAAGCGGACGGTGAATTTTGATGACCCAGGCACGTACCATCTCTATTTTGGCGATGATCGTGGCACTCCTGGGTCGATTCTGACTTTCTTTCCATGGCCCAATGCGAAAAGAGGACGTGCGGGTTCAGGCGAGACTTCGGCCACGGCGTTTCTCGTTCCAATCGCTTCACTCAGGTTCTGGGAGGGGCGACTGCTGCAGGCTGGCGCCCCGCTCGAACACGCTGGCGAGCGGTTTGGCGAGCCTGTGCTTCGCTTCGTCGACCCCGACGGGATGCGCGTGGAGATCATCGGAAGTGACGCGGCGGTCGAAGCACTGCCATCGCGGACCGCTACGGTTCCAGCGCAACATGCAATCCGTGGCTTCCACGGCGTCACACTTTGCGAAGCGCGCATTGAGCGAACCGCCCACGTGCTCCATACCATGGGATTCCATCAGAAGGGTCAGGAAAACGATCGCGTCCGATTTGTTTCCGCGACTCCGGCGCTCGGTAGCCATATCGATATTCTGATTCAGCCCCAACTCGCCCACGGAGTGCTGGGCGCGGGCAGCGTCCACCATATTGCGTTTCGCGTACCAACCGATCAGGCGCAGCTGGAATGGCGCGAGTTGTTGTCAAACGTTCCCCTGAATGTGACCGCTGTGCTGGACCGGGTCTATTTTCACTCTGTTTACTTTCGCGAGCCGGGTGGTGTTTTGCTCGAACTGGCAACCGACCCGCCAGGGTTCGCATTGGATGAGCCGATCGAACATCTGGGAGAATCCCTCAAGTTGCCACCCTGGCTCGAAGAGTACCGCAGTCAGATTGCGAGCGTGCTGCCACCGATCGCCCTGCCGACTGTTTCCGGGTGAGCTTCTCATGAATGATCCACACGCTGACACGCCGTTGGTTCAGTATGGATGCCGGCTGAGCCGCGCCCGCGCTGCAGTCATCCTGCTGCACGGCCGTGGCGCAACCGCACAAGACATTCTCGGCCTTGCAGACAGCTTTTATGACGACAGAGTCGCGTATCTCGCGCCGCAGGCAGCCGGAAACTCCTGGTATCC